>NZ_JAKRGG010000020.1:0-88818 GCF_022347645.1 Vibrio sp. MMH1-50 | reverse complement strand
GATTCTTGATTTAGAATGACTAGATCTTTAAATCGCCGCCGCGTCTACAAACCAAGTCATTCTCGCTGAACCTAGCATCTCGAGGTTACTTGGGTATAAGTGCAGCCATACATTCAACTTATTGAAATAACGCGAGAAAAAATCACTGGCCTTATGTACAGTAAGTTGGTACAATACGCCCATTATTTAGACGACATATATCAGAGCATGACACAACGAATCGTTTCTTTTTTTGCTGGGGCTGGTGGCTTAGACCTAGGGTTCGAACAAGCCGGGTTCAATGTAACTTGGGCTAACGAATACGATAAAGATATTTGGGCGACATACGAGAAGAACCATCCTCACACTACGTTGGACAGACGTAGTATCACAAACATTGATGCGGATGAAGTGCCTGAATGTGATGGTATTATTGGTGGTCCACCATGCCAAAGCTGGAGTGAAGCGGGTGCACAACGTGGTATCGAAGACAAGCGTGGTCAGCTGTTCTTCGATTTTATCCGTATCCTAGAAGCGAAAAAGCCCAAGTTCTTCTTGGCTGAAAACGTAAGTGGAATGCAGCACACACGCCATGCAAACGCGCTCAACAACATCAAGCAGATGTTTAAAGATGCTGGTTATGATTTGTATTACCAGATGATGAACGCGGTTGATTACGGCGCTGCGCAAGACAGAAAGCGCGTTATCTTTATTGGCTTCAGAAGTGACTTAAACATCAAGTACACCTTCCCAGAACCAATGGAAAAAACAGAACGTCGCACCTTGAAGCACGTGATTGCAGACCTTGATGGAACGGCAGTGCCTGCATTAGACAAGCAGAAGCCAAACCCAGATGTAAAAGTGCTAAACCACGAGTACATGATTGGCGGTTTCTCTACGATGTTTATGTCTCGAAACCGAGTGAGAACTTGGGATGAGCCTTCTTTTACCATTCAGGCTGGCGGTCGCCACGCACCGATTCACCCAGGCGCGCCAAAAATGGAAAAAGTAGAGACAGACAAGTTTAAGTTTGTGGAAGGTCACGAAGACAAATATCGCCGTCTGAGTGTGCGTGAGTGCGCACGAATTCAGGGCTTCCCGAATGACTTTGAGTTCGTTTACAACAATGTTGCAGCGGGCTACAAGATGATTGGTAATGCTGTTGCTGTCCCTTTTGCAAAAGCATTGGCTTTAAGCATTCAAGAGCACCTAGCTCAAGCAAAAGATCTTAAAGCCGCTTAACGAAAAAAAGTATCCCTAAATGCCTTTAGGGATACTCATTTCTTCTCTTTCTATTACTTCAATTGGAAGAAGATCCCCACTTAAGGGAACCTTCCATCGCCTTTCAATTAAAGACTCAAAATCACGCCAGCGATTGATGCGCTCATCAGGTTCGCCATTACGCCTGCTGCGATTGCACGGAAGCCGTATTTCGAGATGAATGAACGCTTCTCCGGTACGAGTGAACCTAGACCGCCAATCAGCATTGCCATGGTTGAGATGTTTGCGAAACCACACAGTGCGAAGGTTACGATAGCTTGTGAGTGTGCGCTTAACTGAGACTTCACTTCCATCAGTTGGATGAAGGCAACGAACTCGTTTACCACAATCTTGTTACCGATCAGTGAGCCAGCCACAATAGCTTCATTCCAAGGAATACCTAGCAACCATGCGATTGGTGCGAATAGGTAGCCAAGTACTAGCTCGAAGCTCAGTTCCATACCGAATAGACCGCCGAACCAGCCTAGAATACCGTTTAGCATCGCAATAACACTTACGAACGCCAATAGGGTTGCACCTACCGCCACTGCGATGCGTAGACCAGACATTGCGCCGTCTGCCATTGCTTCAACCACATTGGTTGCACGTGGCATTTCTACTTGGTCTAGGTCGATATCTGGTGTTGTGGTGTCTGTCTCTGGCATCATGATTTTTGCCATCAGAAGACCTGCAGGCGCTGACATGAATGCTGCCGCGATTAGGAAGTTAAGATCCACACCCAGTGATGCGTAACCTACTAGCGTACCACCAGCAACCGATGCCAAACCACCAGTCATTACTGCGAAAAACTGAGAATCACTCATGTGCTTCAGGTATGGCTTTACTACAAGCGGCGCTTCAATCATACCAACGAAGATGTTCGCTGTTGCAGATAACGATTCTGCACGACCTGTACCTAGCAAACGCTGAAGACCACCACCGATTAGGTTGATCACTTTTGGCATTAGACCGATGTGGTACAAACCAGAAATCAGTGCCGAGAAGAAGATAATGATACCAAGTACGTTAATCGCGAAGGTAAAGCCGTTGGTCGCAAGACCACCGAATAGGAACGCGATGCCCTCTTGACCGTAGTTGATTAGGTTAGAAACCGCGCCTGTTACTGCGTTAAGCGCTTCTTTACCCGCTGGTACATACAGTACCAATAGCGCGAAGATTACTTGCAGAGCAAAAGCCAAAGACACCGTTCGTAGACGAATGTTCTTACGGTTAGTCGAAAGCAGCCATGCTACGAATAGGATGGCTACGATACCAAGAATTGAGTTCATAAAATGAATCCGACAAAAGGGGGAACAGGAAAGGCGTCGGATTGTATAGAGCGTAAAAAATGCTGCAAGTTGGGGATGTTAACAGGCTGAGAATCTTGTCTGCTCACTCTTTAATCAGCAAAATAACTCTTTGAATTAAATAAAGATAAACGTTTGCCTAAAGTTATTATTTCCAAATGGAAAAGATGTTTCTGGATTTGGAAAAATTTTGTGATTCAAATCACCTTATGTATTCCCTACTTCGGAATCGAAATATACGGTGCTAATCGCTGATCCCAATGGCAAGGCGATCCGATCTTTTGTTTGATGAATTCGATCACTGCTGAGATCTTTTTCGGCATATGTTGACGGCTTGGGTACACCGCATAAAACGGCATGGATTGGCTGGCTCTCCAATCAGGTAGAAGCTGGATCAATTTGCCTGAGCGGAATTCATCCCCCAACAAATAAGTGGCTAAGTAAGCAATCCCCCACCCTGCGATTGCGGCATCACGCACCGCTTCTGCTAAATCGACCGAGTAGTTGCCAGAGACTTTCACGTTGAGCTCTTGCTCGCGATTGGTGAACGCCCAACTGGTGTAGTCACGCTCCCAACTGCGGTAAATAAGGCAGTTGTGCTGCGACAAGTCATTCGGTTCGGTTGGCGTATCGAACTTGAGTAAGTAATCTGGCGAAGCAGCAACCACAAATTGGCAATCTGCTAAGCGCTGAGCAATGTAGCCTTCTGGCAAATGTTCATTATTGGTAATCCACAGATCCAAGCCTTCTTCGAGCATATCAACTTTGTAATCGAACAAATGCACTTCGACTTGCAGTTGCGGGTATTTCTCACGAAGTTCTTGAATGGCAGGGATGATGTGCAACGTGCCAAAAGACTGCGACAAACCGAGACGAACCAAGCCGGCGACTTCATCACGCTGGCTTTCCATCTCTAACGTGGCACTGCTAACGGCTTGCACCACTTGTTCACAATGGTGATAGAAGGTTTGCCCCGCTTCGGTTGGCGTGAAGCTGCGCGTGGTGCGTTGCACGAGCTTGATACCCAGTGACGCTTCCAACTGGCTGAGCTGTTTACTGACGTGAGAAACAGACACACCTAAGCTCTTTGCCGCAGCGGTAAAGTTTTTATGTTTGATCAACGCCGAGAAGATCACCATTTGTGCAGCACGTTCAGATAACACGCAAACCTCGTTTCAAATAGAGAAAACAAAGGGCTCCGAAGAGCCCCTTTTTATTCGTTTATACATTCAATCTAGAATGTGATGCGGTCAGCTAAATGACTTACCGCCAGTGCGAAGTAGTAAGAGCGGTTCCACTTCATCAACACATTGTAGTTGTTGTACACCAGGTAAGTACGACCGTTCTCGTCGTCTGGCATGATCAACCATGCTTTGATGTCTTCGTCCAGCTTAGGAAGTGGGCTGCCATCGTATTTGGTGATGCCAAGCTTGCTCCACTCTTGCAGATACTTACCTTTTTCCTCTTCGCGACCTTGCAGGTTGTGGTCAATGCCGTGTGGCACTTTAACCTGACGACCCCAGGTGAACTTATCATCCCAGCCAGATTTGCTTAGGTAGTTCGCAGTAGAAGCAAACACGTCAGCTTCTGATTGCCAAATGTCCTTCTTGCCGTCGCCGTTACCATCCGCGGCAAAGCGTAGGAATGAGCTTGGCATAAACTGACATTGACCCATCGCACCAGCCCAAGAACCTTTGAAGTTCTCTAGCTCGATATGACCTTCATCTAGGATTTGTAGTGCCGCCATGGTTTCTTTACGGAAGAACTCTTCACGGCGACCCTCAAACGCCATGGTCGACAACGCGTCGATCACGCGGAAGTTACCAGTGAACTTACCGAAGTTACTTTCCACGCCCCAAAGTGCAACGATAAATCGCGGCTGCACGCCAAACTCATCACCAATGCGTTTTAGCTCAGCGTAGTGTTCTTTATACAGTTGCTTCGCTTGTTTTACCTTCCACTCAGGTACCGCGCGCGGAATGTATTCATCTAACGTCAGTTTCTTCTCAGGTTGGTTACGGTCGGCTTTGACTGCTCGTGGTTTGTATTCCACATCAGCAAAAGCGGCACTGATCACCTGTTCGGAAATGCCTTTATCACGCGCTTCTGCACGCAATTTATTTAGGTATTCATCAAAGCCATCGCTGCTTGCAAAGGCTGAAGTGCACATACCAACGCTGAGCATTACTGCCAGTATCTTTTTCATATCGCCCTCCTTGAGCGAGGCAGAATTCCCAGATGAAAAGCGGTGACGTTATTCGCCTTTCTGCTGGGCTTTTTGTTCTTTGTATTTTTCTAGTAGGTTTTCCGGCGGAGGCGGAACCTGTAGGAAGAAACCATCATTGATTAGTGACGTTTTCACTTTCTCGACATCAACTTGTGCCAAAGTACGACCATCAAGTTTGATTGTCATCACCGGCATAGGCTTACCGAACATCTGCATTAACGTGTCAGGAACCTGTGAGAAATCATCCTTTTTCGGAATATAGAGATAAGTGCCTTCTTTTCTGGAGCTTTTATAAATAGAACAAAGCATGACGAGCCTTTTGTGCTGATTTACCCGCTTTGAGTGCGGATTTTGTTGAAAACGTAAAATTCTCGCAAACTTGATAGCAAATTTGAGATTAATTCACTTATTTGCCCGCTTGAGAACTTGCTGCGCTAAAGGATGAAATATAACATGACAGACCTAGTTTAAGGCAACGCTCTTTCAATAAAGGCAAGAAGTCCACGATGACCCATTCACCTGACCTTAAAGGTAGCAGTTTTACATTGTCAGTTTTACACCTTTCTGACAACGAGATCGCTAAGACTGTCGAATTTTTGCAAGAAAAGGTTTCTCAAGCACCCTCTTTCTTCGCATCCGCACCTCTGGTTATCAATATAGCAAAAGTAGAAGGCGACATTGATTTCACCACACTTAAACAAGGCATCGCCGATGCAGGGTTTATTCCGGTTGGTGTGACTGGCTGTAAAGATAAGCGCGTTCAAAACCTTGCCTCAGAAGCGGGCTTCGCCATCATGTCTGCGAGCAAATCTCCAACTCAAGCACCAGCGAAAATGGCGCCGACCAAAGTCGTTCGTACGCCTGTGCGTTCTGGTCAGCAGATTTACGCCAAAGACGGTGACTTGGTTGTACTAGCACACGTAAGCGCTGGTGCAGAAGTGATTGCTGATGGCTCTATCCACATTCATGGCACTCTACGCGGACGCGCCATTGCAGGGGCGAGTGGTCAACAAGAAGCACGAATTATTTGTCACGATTTACAAGCTGAACTGGTTTCCATTGCAGGAGATTACTGGTTGAGCGATCAAATTGAGAGTGAGTATTGGCAAAAGAAAGTAATGATCAGTAAAGCCGAAGAATCATTACATCTAGAAACACTCACGATTTAGTCTAAAAAGGAAATAAAATGGCACGCATTATTGTAGTAACGTCTGGTAAAGGTGGCGTTGGTAAAACCACTTCAAGCGCAGCCATCGCCTCTGGTCTGGCTCTTAAGGGCAAAAAGACTGCGGTGATCGATTTTGATATCGGCTTGCGTAACCTCGATCTTATCATGGGCTGTGAACGCCGCGTGGTGTATGACTTTGTTAACGTCATCAACGGTGAAGCAACGCTTAACCAAGCGATGATTAAAGACAAGCGCACAGATAACCTATTCATTCTTCCAGCTTCTCAAACACGTGATAAAGACGCGCTAACCAAAGATGGCGTGCAACGTGTGTTCACTGAGTTGGATGAAATGGGCTTCGACTTCATCATCTGTGACTCTCCAGCAGGTATCGAGCAAGGTGCTCTGATGGCGCTGTACTACGCAGATGAAGCGATTGTAACGACCAACCCAGAAGTGTCTTCGGTACGTGATTCTGACCGTATCCTAGGTATTTTGGATTCTAAGTCTCTACGTGCTGAGCAAGGTCTTGAGCCTGTTAAGCAGCACCTATTGCTGACGCGTTACAACCCATCTCGCGTAACACAAGGTGAGATGCTGAGCGTTGAAGACGTAGAAGAGATCCTACACATTTCTCTACTGGGCGTGATTCCAGAAAGCCAAGCCGTTCTAAACGCATCAAACAAAGGTGTGCCAGTGATCTTTGACGAGAACACAGACGCAGGCATGGCTTACTCTGATACGGTAGACCGCCTACTGGGCAACCAGGTTGAATTTCGTTTCCTTACCGAGGAGAAGAAAGGAATCTTTAAACGACTATTCGGAGGCTAGAAATGTCACTATTAGAATTTTTCCGCCCGCAAAAGAAAACTTCAGCGAATCTAGCCAAAGAGCGTTTGCAGATCATCGTTGCTGAGCGTCGTAGCCAGAACGATCCTGCGCCTTCTTACTTGCCTCAATTGAAAGAGGACATCTTGAAGGTGATCAGCAAATACGTTGCGATTGATCCAAACATGGTGGATTTGACGTTTGAGCACAAGGACGATGATATTTCGGTTCTTGAGCTAAACGTGAAGTTGCCAGAAGACGAGAAGTAATTACTTTTCGACTTTGCTTGAGAGTCTTCCTCTTCGTCATTCTGGACAGCGAGGTACGAGCGCGATTCAGAATCTATTACCAGAGTACTCGGCTTGGTGAAAGAAGGTTTTGGCTTTAAAGCGGGCTGTCAGTAGATTCCTAGTCTCACTTAAGCTTTTGGCTTTCACCCAGCTTCGCTGGAATGACTCAAGACCCCTTCGTCATTCTGAACAGCGAGGCACGAGCGTGATTCAGAATCTACGACTAGCGTGCTCGGGTTGTTGAAAATAGGTTTTGGCTTCAAAGCCAATTACAAATGCGTGTTACAAAAAAGGTTGGCGATAGTGCCAACCTTTTTTATTTGGTACTTACTTCAGCACCTTATTCATCTTCTCGCCGAGTAATTCAAGACGCCAGCCTTGCATCACATCCGGTAGACGCGCTGGGTCGCGGTCTTTCTTCCATACCCAACTGATGATTTGGTTGATCTGCTTTTTAGACGCCAAGAACTCGGTCGCCAAGCCTGATTTTTGCGATGCTACCTTCACCACATCTTTCATGTTCTTGAAGATTTGCTTGTAGCCTGGGTAATCCATCAAACGCTCGATTTTAGCTGGGTAATCATCGGCAGGTGTTTGCTTTGCACTTTTCACGATAGCCGCAATTCGTGCGCCGTGGCGGTTAATCGCACGAATGTCGATGCCTTCCGCTTCCATCTTCTTAAAGCCAGTCAAACCAAGGCGAGCCACTGTCAGCAAATCACCTTCTTTGAAGATAAAGTTCAGTGCTAGGTCACGCTTAATCGCTTCGCGGTAGCGCCAAGTCGCCAAAGGCTTAAGAATCGCTAGTTCAGCCGGTCTTAGTTGCCATGCACCTTTGATATCTAGGTAGACGGTTTCTTCATTTAAGTTACGAATACGCTTTGATACAAGCAGGTCACTCTCTTGCTGAACCGCTTCCCACCAGCCTGCTTCGTTCACTTTATCTAATAGCTTCTCGTAAAGAGGCATTAGATAGTGTACGTCGGCCGCGGCGTAATCAAGCTGCTTTTGAGTAAGTGGGCGCGCCATCCAATCAGTGCGAGATTCGCTCTTGTCTAGCTCCACGCCTAGGTATTCTTCCACCAGCGTAGCAAAGCCCGTCGACAGACCGTGACCCAAAAATGCTGCCATCAACTGAGTATCCACCATTGGGAATGGTGTGCAGCCAAAGGCATTTTGGAAGACTTCTAAATCTTCACCACACGCGTGCAGTACTTTTAGCACTGAGGTGTCTTTTAGCAACTCGACGAACGACGTCATGTCAGTCAGTTCGGTCGGGTCGATAAGGGAAAGTTGTTTGCCATCGAAAAGCTGAATCAAACCTAGTTGCGGATAGTAAGTCCTGATTCGCACGAATTCGGTATCCAGCATAACTACGTCGGCTTCTCTTGCTAAAGCGCAGACTTCTTCTAGGTCTTTGTTTTTCGTAATGATCTGATAGTTCACATGCTTCTCGCTATAAAAAAATGCCAGCAAAACGCTGGCATTCTAACACTATTTGGCAATAAATGATTGTTGCACAAAGAAATCCGCTTATGCGCTCTTCTTCGCTAGCTCTGCATCGTTCTCTTCACGCAGTACGCGACGAAGGATCTTACCTACGTTGGTCTTAGGTAGATCTTCACGGAACTCAACCAACTTCGGCACTTTGTAGCCAGTTAGGTGTTGGCGACAGTGTGCAATCACTTCATCTTTGGTTAGGCTCGGATCGCGTTTTACAACGTAGATCTTCACCAACTCACCAGACACTTCGTGAGGCTGACCGATTGCCGCGACTTCTAACACTTTACCGTGTAGAGCAACCACGTCTTCGATTTCGTTCGGGTAAACGTTAAAGCCAGACACAAGAATCATGTCTTTCTTACGATCAACAATGTGTAGGAAACCTTCATCATCAAACTTAACGATGTCACCCGTCGATAGCCAACCGTCTTCGTTGATCACTTCTTTAGTCGCTTCTGGACGCTGCCAGTAACCTTGCATCACTTGAGGACCGCGAACTTGAAGCTCACCTGCCTCAGTATTTGCTAGTGCGTTACCTTCTTCATCAACAATACGTACTTCAGTTGATGGCACAGGCAGACCGATAGAACCGTTGTATTCCACTAGGTCGTGCGGGTAAGCCGCCACCAATGGAGAACATTCTGTTAGACCGTAACCTTCTAGTAGGTAACAGCCTGTGGTCTTTTGCCATTTTTCAGCGACGGCACGTTGCACTGCCATACCACCACCTACTGCTAGGCGAAGGTTTCTGAAATCTAGCTCATGGAAGTCTTCGTTGTTCACTAGTGCATTAAACAGCGTGTTTACGCCAGTAATCGCAGTGAACTGGTATTTTTGCAGCTCTTTCACAAAGCCCGGAATATCACGCGGGTTAGTGATAAGCAGGTTGTTACCACCCATCTCAACGAACAGTAGACAGTTCACTGTCAGCGCGAATACGTGGTAAAGCGGCAGCGCCGTAACAACAAGCTCGCGACCCGGAGACAATACAGGACCATAAGCACCTTTCGCCTGCATTACGTTAGCGATCATGTTGCGGTGCGTCAGGATTGCGCCTTTCGCTACGCCCGTTGTACCACCAGTGTACTGTAGGAATGCGATATCATCGCCAGACATAAATGGTTTCACGTACTGAAGACGACGACCTTTGTGCAGCGCTTTACGCATTGAGATTGCACCCGGTAGATCGTACTTAGGCACCATGCCCTTCACGTACTTAACCACGAAGTCGACAAGCGTACCTTTTGCACGTGGCAACATTTGACCAAGGCTGGTCAGAACCACGTGTTTCACTGGCGTGTTTTCTACGATTTGCTCTAGTGTGTTCGCGAAATTAGAAACGATAACGATCGCCGTTGCGCCAGCATCGTTTAACTGGTGCTCAAGCTCACGAGGAGTGTAAAGTGGGTTCACGTTCACAGCGATACAGCCTGCACGCAAAATACCAAATAGCGCGACAGGGTATTGAAGCAGGTTTGGCATCATAAGAGCAACGCGGTCGCCCTTCTTCAGCTTAAGTTCGTTTTGTAGGTATGCGGCGAATGCGCGGCTACGCTCTTCCAATTTGCGGAAGGTCATGACCGAGCCCATGTTCATGAATGCCGGCTGGTCTGCGTATTTTTGAACAGACTGCTCGAACATTTCTACCAAAGACTCATATTGCTCTGGATTAATGGTTTCAGGTACGTCACTTGGATAACGTGAAAGCCATGGTTTATCCACGATGTTACTCCTCGTTTATAACTGGCTAAAAAATAGCGTCCTTTTTATTTTGAGCACTATTACAGCACAGCAAACGTGCTTGAGCACGTAACTCTCAAACACTTGTTTAAATTTTGTTAACTACACCAAGAATTCGCTTTGCGACCTCGAGTATTTGCTCTAAATGGCAATGATGCCCACCCGCGACAGAAACCACGTTCGGTGGATTTTCGCCCCAATCGACTTGGTTAGACTGTAAATGTTGAAATCCTTTGTCACCCAATATGATCAGGTGTGGACAGCGTATTTGGCTGGTGATCGAGTTCGCGTGATCCTGTGCCATGCGATAAAGAGAATCGCACTTTAATTTGGCATCGTGTCGCCAAAACCATTGGTTCTCGCGACATTCGGTTCCGCGCTCTACGATTGGCATCAACTGCTCGGCGGTCAGGTGATTCGCTTGCATGCGTAGCTTTAACGCCAGATCGAAAGAAGCGATAGCTCGCTCCGGTTTGTTGCGTTGACGTTGCCGGCTAAGGACACCATCACGCAGTCGTTTTACGCTATTGGAAGGCTGTTCTGCGAGTGGACCCGCTCCTTCAATTTGCACTAACGCTTCGACCTGTTCAGGAAAGGCAGCACTATAGCAACTTGCGATTAAAGCGCCTAGTGAATGACCTACTAACACCAGTCTGTTTGGCGATAATTCATCCAATAATTGGTGTAAATCAGCAATATAGTCGTGGAAGGGGTAGTAATTGTCTGAGGATTTATGACTGGATAAGCCATGACCAAATAGGTCAATTGCCAGTAGATGAAGATCAGGGTTGTGCTGATGGATGGCGTTCATCAAGGTTTTGAAGCTACCCGCGTTATCCATCCACCCATGAAGAAAAACGACTGAACAAGCAGTCGTTTTTTCGTTTCCGATCTCTAAGGCTGCCATGCTCCCATTTGGGAGTTCGAAACGGCGCTCATTCATCACAGATTATTTAACCTTCTTGATCACCTTGCCATCTTGCGGGAAATCCGAACGCATCATGCGACAGTTAATGGAGTAACAAGGGTAGTAATAGGTTGGCGTGTCGTACATACGTACTCGCTCTTCAATCTTCCATAAACGGTAGCCATCGCCTTTGATGACAGGGAAGATGTATTGGTGCTCGCCAATTTTGCCTTCTTCTTCGCCCGCACCTTTACCCACCACGGTAATGATTCGACCTTTACTGAAAGCAACTGGCTCTAAGTAACCATCAAAATAAACCGCGAAGCGACCCGTTGGTTCTTGATCGATGTCCGGCTTGCCTGATTTGCTGATTGGCAGATTTACGATCTCCAGACGCGTTTGGTCTTTCAAGTTATCCACTTTCGCGATAACACCACCAAGACGGACATCGTTAGCAGCCTGTCCTTGGTCTTCAGCAAAGGCTTTGTAATCCGTCAAAACCTGCTCGGTGCTTGCATTCAGCTCTTCAGGAAGAGAACTACAGGCAGAAAGCCCGAATGCTGCGATAATAACCAGAAAAATACGTCCAGAAAGTTTCATAAACCCCCACTATAAATTCGTTGTTTTACACATAGATATCGACACCAAGTAACTGAGCAAGTTCCTCTTTCTTCGCTCGATTCATGACGTCCATATACTGTTCCATTGCTTTGCGAGCATGACCCTCGGGCAAATCATATTGCACTTGAGCGCGATGAATCTGAGACTCATCCACTTGCTTAATGGAATGCGCGACAGCGTTCGCCACCTTAGAAGGTTGACCAACGGGCTGCTTATCTTGAGCTTTCTTTACCTGCCCTTTTTTACCGACTTTATTGGTGCGATTTGCATCCGGTATTAACGCAGGAGGTAAACCATTGATAGACGCCATAACGCTCCATAAAAATACAGGGCAAACGCCCTGCACTTTGTCATGTCATTGAAAGTCCGATTATTCGCGACCCGGAAGTTTCTTCCACGTCACATTATCGCGCAGATAAACCGGGCTCGATTCTTCTACTGGGACTGTGTTGCCTTTCTTAAGTTCCTGCTCAGCAAGAATCACAATGTCTTGTGAATCAGGGTAAAGAACATCGCCACTGGTGACGTTGAATGGCAGTTTGCCAAGCTCTTCTTGGTAAGCATCCCAACCAGTACCCGCTTTAGTCCACGTTTTGTCGTCTGCTTGTGCTTCTTCCGCTAGACGCGCTGGTGGGATAACACATTCTGCATCCACACCTGCCCATTCACCGTTTTCTTGGCGAGTATAACGTGCCCAGTAAACTTCACCCATGCGCGCATCAATCGCAACAGCGGCATCCGTTGCACCGTGCAGGCGGTAGCTTGCTTGTGCCATCGCAGCCAGCGTTGAAACGCCGATCATTGGTAAGTCAGCACCGAACGCCAAACCTTGCGCGATACCAATACCGATACGAACGCCAGTAAAGCTGCCCGGACCACGACCAAACGCCAATGCGTCTAGATCTTGTAGAGTCAGACCTGCTTCTTTCAGTACTTCGTCTACCATAGGCAGTACTTTCTTAGTGTGGTCACGAGGAGCCACTTCACTGCGTGAAATCACTCGGTCATTAACTAGTAGCGCAACTGAACAGTTCTCAGTTGCCGTATCGATAGCAAGAATTTTTGCGCTCATGTAACTCTCTACAATTCTTCTTTAATTTATTGATGCCACAGCGCATTAGTCTGCGGCAGGTTGTTCTGTTTTTAGGAATGTTTTGATTCGTTCCAAATCCCGTGTTCTTGGGATTGGCGGTAAACTGCCGAGGAAGATGCCACCATAATCACGCGTTACCAAACGGTTGTCGCAAATGATTAAAGCCCCATGGTCTTTTTGGTCTCGAATCAAACGTCCTACGCCCTGCTTTAACGTGATAACCGCGTCTGGGATTTGCACTTCTGCAAACGGCTCACCACCACGTAATCGACAATCTTCGATTCGGGCTTTGAGTAGAGGATCATCAGGGGCAGTAAACGGTAATTTGTCGATGATAACACAGCTCAGCGCATCACCTCTAACATCGATCCCTTCCCAGAATGCACCCGTCGCCACCAGCAATGCATTACCTAGCTCCATAAACTCGGCAAGGGTCTTTTGTTTGCTCATCTCACCTTGCATTAGCACAGGCAGATCCAGCACTTCACGGAAGCGTTCACCAAGCTCACGCATCATGCTGTGCGAAGTACAAAGAAAGAAACAACGCCCGTCGTTCTCTTCAATCACAGGCGCAAGCATTCGCACCAGTTTGTCGGCTAAGCCTGGGCTGTTTGGCTCTGGTAAATAACGAGGCACACACAAGCGCGCTTGCTTCTCATAATCGAACGGAGATGGCAACGAAAACTGCTGCTTCGGCTTCAATCCAAGACGATCGGTAAAGTGTTTAAAGTCACCCGATACCGCTAGGGTTGCTGAGGTAAAAATCCACGCGCCTTGTTTGATTTCGATTTGCTCATGGAATTTATCCGCCACCGACAGCGGCGTAATGTGCAACGCAAAATGACGTGGGGATGTGTCGTACCAGTATGAGTAACCGGTAATATCAACATCACAGACGCGGTCAATTCGTCCTTTGATCAGATTGGCACGCTCAAAGGCGGTGTCCAGCAATTGGCTTCGACCTAGTGCCAGTTTCAACACATCAATCGCCAGATCTAAGCTATCGGTTAAACGCACTAATTCACGTTTGATCGATTCCGATTGCAAAGCTTCACGCCAGTTACCACGAAAGCCCGGTTCACCCAACACGATGCGCATATCCATGGCACTTTGCATCAGCTTATCGCCGACTTTTTGTAGCTGGCGCATGTCTTTTGCTTCTGTGCGGTAGGCAATCTCAATGTCTTTGGCGAGCTCTTGGATCTGACGGCTAGAGATCGATTGCCCGAAGTATTCGCTTGCAATGTCAGGAAGCTGGTGAGCTTCGTCGAAGATAAACACGTCAGCTTCTGGGATCAATTCACCAAAGCCGGTTTCTTTTATCGCAAGGTCTGCAAGGAACAAATGGTGGTTAACGACAACAATGTCTGAATCCATCGCGCGTTTGCGTGCTTTTAAGACGAAACAATCGGTGTAGCTCGGACACTCTTTACCTAAACAGTTGTCGTTGGTTGAGGTAATGGTTGGGATGATCATGCTGTCTTCTGGCAGATCATCACAGTCCCCTAAATCGCCCGTTTTGGTTTCAGACGACCAAGTGCGAACCTTCACCAATTGGGTCAACAATGTTGGATCGGCTTCATTAGTATGGCTCTCGACCATTTGTCGGCTTAGACGATCCAAACAAAGGTAGTTGGAGCGACCTTTTAGTAACGCCACTTGTCCATAAAAGCCTAAAGCACTGACCATCAACGGCAAGTCACGGTGATACAACTGCTCTTGTAGGTTCTTCGACCCCGTACTGATGATGACTTTTTTGCCGCTTAATAGCGCAGGCACAAGGTAAGCGAAGGTTTTACCCGTTCCCGTTCCTGCTTCAACCACCAGCTGAGTTTGGTCTTTGATCGCACTGCTGACAGCTTCTGCCATATCGATTTGTGGCTGGCGAGCTTGAAAGCCCGGAATGGCTTTGCCTAACGCGCCCTCAGAGGAGAATGTTTTTGCGATCATGCCTGACATCTGGTTGGAAAAATTGTCGAGAGTATATCAGGAGTTGAGCGTAAACATCAGCCAACAAAAGCACTAGGTTTTAGCATCGCGCGGATAATTTGTTGAAACCGCGCCGAGAATAGATTATTTATGAAGTCAGATTGCAGTACGATTCACGCTTCTGACGTGACCTTTTTATTCGTACGCTAGAAAAATAATGCATGGAAGTATCTGATTTATGGAAAAGAAAACACTGTTAACCCATTGTTCTGACGCACCGGGTTTGATCTCAAAAATCACCAATATCTGTTATAAGCATCAGCTGAATATCGTTCATAATAACGAGTTTGTTGATAACACCAGTGGGCACTTTTTCATGAGAACCGAGTTGGAGGGGTACTTCAACGATCAAACGCTACTCGCCGATTTAGACCAAGCACTGCCACAAGGTGCAAAACGCAAACTTATTAGCTCTCGCCGCAAACGTATCGTCATTCTAGTAACCAAAGAAGCGCACTGTCTGGGTGATATTCTGATGAAGACTTACGATGGCAGCTTAGATGTTGAAATTGCTGCAGTTGTTGGTAACTACGACAAACTTCAAACACTCACTGAGCGTTTTGATATTCCTTACCATCACGTTACTCACGAAGATCTTAGCCGTGAAGAGCACGAACAGAAGATGCTTGAAGTGATTGATCAATACGATGCCGATTACCTTGTACTTGCGAAGTACATGCGTGTTCTCACTCCGACTTTCGTAGAGAAATACCGTCACAAGATCATCAACATCCACCACAGTTTCTTACCCGCTTTCATCGGTGCGAAGCCATATCAGCAGGCTTACGACCGCGGTGTGAAGATCATCGGTGCAACAGCGCACTTCGTGACAAATGACTTGGATGAAGGTCCAATCATCAAGCAGGACGTTATTCCAGTGGATCACACGTTCAGCGCACAAGATATGGCGCAAGCAGGTCGCGATGTAGAGAAGAACGTATTGAGCAAGGCTCTGAATAAAGTGATCAATGACCACGTTTTTGTTTACGGCAATAAGACGGTTATTCTTTAAATTCGTCGTATTTGAAAAAAGAAAGGGTTGCTCATTTGGCAACCCTTTCTTCTTTATAGTTATTCAGAGCCAACTTATTCAGCCTGCTCAGACTCCACAATACGCTTAAGTGAATGCGGGTGCAGCTTGATACAAATGCCTTGATACTTAAACGCCACGGTTGGGTTGTTCAAGCGTTCGCCTTCCCCTTTCGGGCTCGACAGTTTGATCTTCACACCTAGCTCTTCTAGCTCGTCAAAACGCACGCCAAACGCTGGGTAAGTGTGTTTCAAATCAGCAAGAAACTCATCGGCAGTTTCGGCATGAGATGGAATCACAAACTCCACATGTTCCCAGCTTTCAGTTGGGTAGATTTTGCCTTCCGCAGGGTAAGGCAACTCCAGACACTCTATCTTCCAGCCACGGCTTTCTAACGCTTTGTCGAATTCAATAACAATAATCGGGCGACCGTTGATTTTCGCTTGTGAAATCACCTTACCGTATTGATTCCATGCTTCATGCGCAGCTTTCGCTGTTTCAGTATCATTAATACGCAGCGCAATATGATCAGCTTGAGCAAAGCTCAGATCCAGTTTTAACAGGAATGCAAGCTCTTCAATCTTAGCCATAAATGCATCCAGATCTTGGATCATCAATTCAGGCGCTAGGCGTTTTTCAACTAGTTGAGTCGTCATTGTGGCTCTCTTATAGGGCGATTTATCTCATTACTCTGAGCGCAATAGTAAACGCAAACTAAGCCACATTTCCATTCAATCGAAAAAGTATAAATTTCCCCAATTCCTCTCTGTATGAAAAGCAATAAAGTTGTTATCATTAGCCCCATTTTTGTGAACTCCAACAGAACTCGGCACTTACTTCGCCGAGTTCTTCGTCCTTGAATTGAAGGAAACGCGTGTGAATATCCAAGCACTTATTAATGACAAAGTATCTCAGGCTCTAGAAGCCGCTGGCGCACCTGCAGGCAGTCCTGCGGCAGTACGCCAATCAGCAAAGCCACAATTTGGTGACTACCAAGCAAACGGCGTAATGGGCGTTGCTAAAAAACTGGGTACTAACCCACGAGAATTTGCACAGAAAGTACTGGATGTTCTAGACCTAGATGGTATTGCGAGCAAGACAGAAATCGCTGGTCCTGGTTTCATCAACATTTTCCTAAGCGAAGAGTTCCTAGCAAAACAAGCGGAAGCAGCACTGGCTGATTCACGTCTTGGCGTTGCAGCAGACGAAGCTCAAACTATCGTAGCTGACTACTCTGCACCAAACGTTGCTAAAGAAATGCACGTTGGTCACCTACGTTCAACCATCATCGGTGATGCAGTAGTACGTACTCTTGAGTTCCTAGGTCACAAAGTGATCCGTGCGAACCACATCGGTGACTGGGGTACTCAGTTCGGTATGCTTATCGCAAACCTTGAGCGTGTACAACAAGAGTCTGGCGAAGTTTCTATGGAACTTGCTGACCTTGAAGGCTTCTACCGTGAGTCTAAGAAACTGTACGACGAAGACGAAGAATTCGCAGTGAAAGCACGTAACTACGTTGTGAAACTGCAAAGCGGCGACGAGTTCTGCGCAGAAATGTGGAAGAAGCTGGTTGACGTAACTATGATCCAAAACCAACGCAACTACGATCGCCTAAACGTATCTCTATCTCGTGATGACGTAATGGGCGAGAGCATGTACAACGACATGCTACCTAAGATCGTAGCAGACCTTAAAGCACAAGGTCTTGCGGTTGAAGATGACGGCGCGCAAGTTGTGTTCCTTGAAGAATTCAAGAACAAAGACGGCGAAGCGATGGGCGTTATCGTTCAAAAACGCGACGGCGGCTTCCTATACACAACAACGGACATCGCATGTGCGAAATACCGTTACGAAGAACTAGGCGCAGACCGCGTACTTTACTTCATCGACTCTCGTCAACACCAACACCTAATGCAAGCTTGGACTATCGTTCGTAAAGCGGGTTACGTGCCAGAGTCAGTATCTCTTGAACATCACGCGTTCGGTATGATGCTAGGTAAAGATGGCAAGCCATTCAAGACTCGTGCAGGCGGTACGGTTCGTCTTGCTGACCTTCTTGATGAAGCAGAAGTTCGTGCAGCACAGCTTATCGAATCTAAGAACCCAGAACTAGCAGAAGACGAGAAGAAAGCGATCGCGAACACAGTTGCAATGGCAGCGGTTAAATACGCAGACCTTTCTAAGCACCGTACTACGGACTACGTGTTCGATTGGGACAACATGCTAGCGTTCGAAGGTAACACTGCGCCGTACATGCAATACGCTTACACTCGCGTAGCATCTGTATTCGCTAAAGCTGGCGTTTCTATGGATGATCTACAAGGTGAAATTAAGATCACTGACGAGAAAGAAAAAGCGCTTATCGCAAAACTTATGCAGTTCGAAGAAGCGGTTCAATCTGTTGCTCGCGAAGGTCAACCACACATCATGTGTAGCTACCTATTCGAACTAGCAGGTCAGTTCTCTAGCTTCTACGAAGCGTGCCCTATCCTAGTTGCTGAAGACGAAGCAGTGAAACAAAGCCGTCTGAAACTAGCAGCCCTAACAGCGAAGACCATCAAGCAAGGTCTGTCTCTACTAGGTATTGATACTCTAGAGCGTATGTAAACGATTCGAGAATCGAGACGATTTAGAAAGGTTGGCGTGAAAGCGTCAACCTTTTGTTTTATCTGGCGTATACTGATGTCATTCAATTCAAATCGGATAATATAATGAGTTTTGAACTGCACCCTCAATTGGCAAAAGACACTACCGTTATCGGTCACTTCCCACTGAGTGTGGCGCTTCTGCATAAAGACAATGCCGTGCCATGGGTTATCTTGGTACCAAAACGTGCAAACCTAAAAGAGCTTCACCACTTGCCAATGAAAGAACAGCAACAGTTTTTGCTAGAGTCTCAAGCGGTAAGCCAAGCACTGGAAGCAACATTCCGTCCAGACAAGTTAAACCTTGGCGCACTAGGTAATATGGTGCCACAGCTGCACATTCACCATATTGCCCGCTTCAAAGATGACGTAGCATGGCCGGGGCCGGTTTGGGGTAACACCAAAGGTGAATTCCGTACAGAAGAAGAGCAAAACGAATTGCTTGGCCGTATTAAAAACGTGCTATCACTGAGCTCTATTTTCCAAAAAGCATAGCCGCTGCCAGCGAAAATAATTCGCCTTTGAATACGGCTGAAACAGACAGAGAAAGATTAATACGCATTTGTAACAATCTTTCTCATTTTTCTAGGATTATCACTAAAATAAAACTTGTTTAGACTGCCAACTCAGTTAGAGAGGGTCATCATGAAACAAGTCTTCAACACATTCCGATACGTCAGCTGGATCGCCATCATCTGTTCTATGGCTGCTTCATTCTTGCTTTTTCTTATGGGCGCAGCAAAAACCTATTCGGCATTTGCGGTCTTCATTCTCAATCAAACACCTCCAGAAGCACTCGCACATTTAGATAAAGCAGACATCGCGATCGCGTATTTGATCAAATCACTGGATACGTTTCTTGTCGCACTAGTTTTGTTCATCTTTGCTCACGGCATCTACACACTGTTTATTTCCAACAAAGCTAAAGCGAAAACACAAGAACCGTCGGTTTTGCATTGGATCAGAACCCCAAACATAGGCCACCTAAAAAACATTTTGGCTGAAGTCATCATCGTGATCTTGTTTGTGAAGTTCTTAGAGCTCGTGCTGATTAACTTCGACAGCTTAGATTGGACGATCTTAACATTACCTATTTCGATTTTAGTTTTAAGTCTTGGTTTGAAGTTCCTAGGGTTAGGCGCGACTAAACACTCTGAAGAGCATTAATTTCGCTGTATTCACAAACAATAACCAGCAAAAGAAAAGCCGCATCATTGCTGATGCGGCTTTGTCGTTTTTATGGAATAGCTTTTTAGGTGACTAATTTTGACAATCGCTACATGGTGACTGTCAAAGACAAACCATCTTGTTTAGTCACTGAGTAGCGAACACGAGTCACGTCATGAGCTTTATTAGTGTCGACTAGGCGGCTAATTTTGCCCTTCTTAATCCACACGTTTAACATCGCGTCGGCGCCATCTTCACTCATCCCAAACTGTTTAGCCAGATCTGACTGGGAGACGGTTCCTTTGTCTGCAATGTATTGATAAAGCTCTTTTAAAATCATGCTACTTGCGCCTCTAATGCACCGTTTTGTTTCTTACCAACTTGTTTGAACACGCGGTAGGTACCAAAGAAGATAGCAACGATCACAGCCATCCAAATACTACTTGTCACTGGGCTATCTGCGAAATGCGTCAATTGGTTGTAGAACGTCGCACATAGGTAAGCTAAGCCCATTGTCCAAACCGCGATAAAGCGTGCGAACTTATGACCAAACTCACGTACGTAAGCACCCATCGCCGCCACACAAGGTGTGTACAGTAGGATAAAGATTAAGTAAGCAAATGCGGCATTGCCAGAAGCAAACTGCGATTTGATGTTACCGAAGATAGAAGCATCGACTTCTTGTTCTTCTGCAACTGCATTTGAGTCAGTTAAGTCACCCACTTCAATGCCTAGTGGATCTGAGTAGCTCAAACCGGCTAGGTTTTCAGGGATACTCATTACTGCCTCTTCTAGGCTGCCCATTAGGTCAAATTCTGCGTCTTCACCATCGCTTGGTGTAGTGTATAGGCTGTTAAGCGTACCAACTACCGCCTCTTTTGCGAAGATACCGGTAATGATACCTACCGTCGCCGGCCAATTGTCTTCTTGAACACCGATTGGCGCGAATACTGGAGTCACAACTTGCGCTGCTTTAGAAAGCACAGAGTTTTCGCTGTCTTCGTTACCAAAGCTGCCATCAGTACCCAATGAGTTGAAGAAACTCAGAATAGCAACAACGATAACGATGGTTTTACCTGCACCAAGAACGAAGCGCTTTAGCTTTTGCCAAGTTTTGATCACCACGTTTTGTAACGTTGGAAGCTCATAGTCAGGCATTTCCATTACTAGGCTGTCACTGCTACCTGGGTAAAGCGTGTGCTTAAGGAAAAGCCCCGTGAAGATCGCTGCCACAATACCAAGTAGGTAAAGTGCGAATACAATGTTCTGACCAGAACCTGGGAAGAATGCCGCAGCGAATAGTGCGTATACTGGTAGACGAGCACCACATGACATAAATGGCGCCATAGATGCAGCTAGTTTACGCTCACGCTCTTGATCTAGAGTACGGGTTGCCATGATTGACGGTACGTTACAGCCAAAACCAAGAACAAGCGGTACGAATGCTTTGCCTGGTAAACCAATCTTCTGCATCACTTTATCTAGTACGAATGCGGCACGAGCCATGTAGCCTGAGCTTTCAAGTACCGCTAAGAACAGGTACAAACACGCGATAACTGGAATAAAGGTTGCAACCGTTTGGATACCACCACCAATACCATCAGCAAGCACCGTCACTAACCACACAGGCAAATGACCGTCTAACAAGTGGTGTCCACCATCAACCAACAGAGCACCGACACCGATATCAAAGAAGTCGATGAACGCACTACCAATGTTGATAGAGAACATGAACATTAGGTACATAACAATGAAGAAGAATGGAATGCCCACCCACTTGTTCAAGATAAATTGGTCTAGCTTTTCAGTCACACTGCGACTTAGCTTGCCCTCACTGCGACGTACTTTCTTGCACTCTTCATGAAGGTGTGTGTATTTTGTATCTGCAACATGTAAGTCAACATCAAGCTCAAGTTCTGCAATTGTGTTTTCAACGCTATTGCGATCAGCATCCGACATGCTGTTAAGAACCAGTGCGTCTTTTTCTAGTGCACGAATTGCTAGAGCACGGTTAGAAACGGTTTGATCATTGAAAAGAGCCGAAACGTTGTTGATCGCCGCTTCCATTTGTTCGCCGTAATTCAAAGCGATGTCTTTTAGTGCAACACCTTGAACCACTGACTTGTGCAACTTCTCTTTAAATTCTGCAACTTGTGCTTTATTTGTCGCTGATAGGCTAACGACTGGACAACCCAAGGTTTTTTCTAGTTCTGCAACATTGATGACTTGGCGTTCACGCTTAAGTGCGTCCATTTTGTTTAATACAACAATCATAGGACGACCAAGTTCACGCAGTTGTAGCGTCATGTATAAGCTGCGCTCAAGACTCGTTGCGTCTACTACGTTGATAATCAGATCAGCAGGGTGCGTCAAAACCGCACGCGATGCGATAGATTCGTCGATACTATTGCTATCATTGCCACTGTCGAGAGAGTAGATACCCGGAAGGTCCGTCAGAAGAAATTCATCACCAGCATGTTTGAACTGACCAGTTTTCTTTTCAACCGTTACACCAGCCCAGTTACCAACTTGTTGTTTTGCACCAGTCAGGCCATTAAAAAGTGTGGTTTTACCGCTGTTTGGGTTACCAACAGTAAGAATTTGGTATTGCATTATGCTCGCTCCACTTCGATGTTTTGCGCAATAGTCTCTCGTAATGCAACAGAAACACCACGAACTTCAACTTGCAGTGGGTCTCCCATTGGTGCGCGTCGAATAACTTTAACCTCAGTATTAGGAAGTAGTCCCATTACCATTAGCTTTTTTCTGACGTCCGACGTAAGTCCTTCTAACAACCGAATTGTCACTGTTTCGCCAGGTTTGATTTCTGATAGCTTCATAGTGGCCCTTAAGAGTAGTGCAAATGATAAATATTATTATTAATAGTATAGGGCGCTAATGTTACTCTTCTATACCCTCTCATTCATTGTGTGAAATCAAAGATTTCATTAATGCTTTTGGCGAAATCTAACGTCAACTCCGTTAATTAATTTCACGTCATTTTTGTCAAAATTGAATATTTTCAGACAAATGCAAATTAACACAAGCGTAACATTTGCAGTTTCGAAAAATTAAAAAATCAATAAATTCAGCACCTTAAATAGAAAAAGGCAACTTGTCGCTTTTCTCACATAAAGCTGTCGTTATTTTTATAAGAAAAATAAGTAAGGTCTCGTATAGTTAACCCATCGAGAGACAACAGCCTCTCAAAAGAATTCCAGAGGTGGCATGGCAACATGTCACTCCGGCAGCAAGCGAAGGTGTCATTGACACCCGTGGTATAGTCCCCCCGGCTATACCACGATATTTTTTTTCTTCTCTTTCTTCATTCGCTTCTCAATTAAGTCCCAATAATTCCTAAACGTTTTACTCGAACAAATCCCTGTTATTCTCATTATCTATCACAACACTATATCGCCATTGTGCTGCACGTACTCTGCGTTATATAGCTCGAGCCCTTTATCACGCATCACGCATCACGCATCACGCATCACGCATCACGCCAGACTAAATGTCATTCCCTTGTGTCCAGAATCTATATTGAGCTCTTTACGATACCGTTCACCTTACAGACGTAAAAAAGCCCAACGCTAAGGCTGGGCTCGGTAATGTCGAATTAAGAGCTAGAGGCTTGTTTGGCTCTCTTGAGTCATTGCGAACTTAGAAGGTGGCAGCCCGAAATGTAGCTTAAACTTCTGGCTAAAGTACGACGGGTCATTAAAGCCGCAGTTAAAGGCAACTTCACTGATCTTCTCGCCAGCGAGCAATTGTTCACAGGCGGTTTCCAACCTAACTTCCGTTAAGTAGTCTTTCAATGTTCGTGAAGAAGCAGATTTAAATCGTCGTTGTAGGCTTCTTTCTGACATATAGAGCATCTTCGCTGCAGACGCTGTACCAAATTCTGGGTCGTGATAATGTTCTGCGACAAGTTGATACACTTTCATCAACCATTCTTGTTCCGGCGATGTATCTTGCTGTGGTTTCTCTACTTCTGCAAACTCCGGCAAGACCTCTTCGACATGACTCGGTTCTTGAGCACATGGCCACGTGATTTCAATTTTATTTTGAGCATCCGACGCAAACATAGATAAATGACCACCGCTGACCGCCACCAATTGAGGCAAATTATCCATACTTAAGTCAACATTGCTGCTGTTTGATGGTCGCATCGTCGAAACCTTACTCGGTAACTGGGTACCATGATCGATAAAACTTAACGAGACAATGTCATTCCCCTCCTCCAATACCAACTTAACCGACTGCCCTCTAAAAGAGCGTTTAATAATATTGGCGAAGATGCTGTTAAAAATGACATCAAGATTAAAGCTTTCGAGTGAAATCCGGCTCGCTTTGTTGTCATCTTCTAACTCAACACTAATGCCAGCTTTAGTGAAGTCCTCTCGCCACACATCAACGACGGACTGGGTAATCTGGCTTAAGTTATAGTTTTGACTACCATTGCTGGTATCTTCTGGTGAGCTCTTAAGCTCGTTCAATTGCCAATAGGTTTTAGAAAGGTGATCTTGAGTTACTGAATCTAAATCCAGTGGAAGCTTATGGGCAATCGAATCCACACTGGATTTAATTGATTGTGCAACATGGTCCACCAACAAGTTTCTCACTTGAATTTGCTTTCTAAGCTGTTGATTGCTCGTCAATAGAACTCGACTTTGATGACGTAACTGATTGGTTTTTAATGTCACCTGCGCCGCTAGATCACGGTTCGCTTGCAATACAAATCGCGAACGCCAGTACATCAGGAGTGCTAACGTTGCGATCGTAATTAACGTAAATCCAGATATTGCCAACTTTGACAAATACCAAGGCTTGAGTACCGTAAACTTAGATTCAAGTCCAATCAAACCAGAGGCGAGTTGTGAGTCATTACTTACTTGAAGGTGATAATCTCCGGAATTTAAGTGCTCTAGTGTTAACTGTCCACCTTCCAGAGATTGCCATTGTTCACTCTCATTCAAGCGATAGTAGAGGTTTTGGTTATCTGGTTTTGGCATCACACCAAACAAGAAACTCAATGAAGACCCATAAGGCAACTTCATATCTTCTAAGTCAGAGCTTCCTACTTGAACAACATCATTTTCCAACATGACTTGGCTAACAATAAGTTTGGACTCTGGCGTATTAGACACTAGCAGTTTTGATGAATCAGCTTTCACTAAACCGTATTGAGATCCAAAGATAAGTTGGCGGTCACTATCCTCTGAACGTCGAATCAGATTACAAACGCCTGGAAGAAATTCATTATTAATTAAGCCTGAAGAAGAGGAATAGTGCTTCATCAACTGACCGGAGAGATGGTAATAGCTTAACCCTACCGATGAAGCGAGCCAAACCCCTTCAGAATCACTCAGTAAACAAGTGGGCCGAGAGTTTGAAACACTCATTTCCATCACCTGCTTTTCGTTACGACCCGGGATGGTTCGAAAAACACCGTAAGCAGATGCAAACCACTGGGAGCCATCATTGGCAGTAATGATATCAAGCGACTCTCCGTACTTTTCAGAGAAACGGTTAAAACGAATCCGCTCTCCATCATACTCATAGACACCGTGATCGGTACCAATCAGCAGCAACTCTTCTTTATCATACAAACGAGTAATTTTGGCAGGTAGATACTGACTCACTAACCAGTCACTGCCAAAGTTACGCATTTCTTGCTTCTCAGCGTCGATATTAAACAGTTGATAACCACTTGATACCCACAATCGACTCGCCCCGTCAGCCACAATATGATCAATGGCTCGTCCTGCAATGACTTGCAAATACGGGAAGGTCATTGGGGTTAAGTTCTCAAGATCGAATATCTCAAGGCCATTTTCTGTCGCTATCCATAACTTATCACCTTGAAAAGCGAACTCATTAATCTGAGAAGATAAATCTAAAACCTCACTAATTGCCTTGGGTCCTGAGCGATAAAGCTTATGATCATCAGCAAACCAAAGCGCACCATCAGGTCCCGTCAACGTTTGGCGGATTCGCCCAGAAAGTGTCAATTGATCGTAACTACTGAACGTTGTTCGCTCGAATTTTTTACTAAATAATGAGTAATAACGAATGCCTTGGTTGGTAGCAATCCACATACCGCCCATGTTGTCGTTCAATAACGAGTAGATCTTAGTGGTCGCTAATTCCAGCTCAAGGAAGCTTGCCGGGGTGACTTGAGTTACATCTCCGCTTAAGAACGAATACAAATAAAGCCCTTGCTCCGTTCCGACCCAATACTCTTGGTTGGTTTCTGCAAATGTAAGAACGTGAGATGTACCAATTCGAATGACAGGTTTATCTGGTTCGGAGATATTAAAAATCAGCGCGCCTTTTAGCGTTCCGACCAGAATCTCTCGACGAGTATGTGAGTAATACACTTTTTCTATGTAGTGTTTACCCGACGAAACAACATGGTTGAACTTGCTCCCCTCTGATAGATATACACCTGATGTCGTCGCTAACGCCCACTTCGTTTCGACGAAAATGGCGTCATTAATATAGACGTAACTGTTGTTACTATGCTGATAGAGTTGCAGTAAAGAGAAGGAGTTAAGTTCACTGGTTTCAATATTGTAGGTATAGAAATGCGCGCCGTCACTAACCCAGATAAAATTGCCAGATGAGCCAATCTTACGAATTTGAGAACCAGGATTGAGACTAAAGACCAAGCGACGTTCTTGGTTAGGGTAAGTCTGATATACCTCGTTTTCGATAAACGTCCAGAATGAGCCTTTGTGGTATGCCAGTTGTTCTACTTTCGCTCGTAGAAAACTGCCTGATTTTGGCAAAGTGGTTTGCCCATCATAAAACAGCACCCGTCCGTGGACATCGTGAATCCAAAGCCCACCATGCTCACCCGGGAACAATTTTTTTGCCGCAATAAAAGTCCCCTTAACCTGATTTGGCAAAGGGTAAAAGATCGCATTCGCTTCACTTGAAGCAAACGCTTGAAATGAGAGGATAAAAGCCCAGAAAAAGAGGGCTAATTGGCGCAGCAAGATAAAATCCTTACATGTATCAATACGTGCGACTCATGGTTCACTCATGCCTTCCATAGCTAAGTGTCTATATGGTTATTTTGAGCCGCTAATTATTGATAATGATATCTCAAATCCTTTGATAGAAAAGACTCACTGCGCTTAAGGTTTGTAATTCTTACTGCCAGATCACGTTAAAAACGTATTCCGTGTAGAGAAGCACAACACAATTGTTACTTTTCGCTCAAACATTGACTAAAGCTGTTGGACATTCCTTTAAGAAATTCGAAGTAACTTCCAGATTTCACCTCAACCTCACTACCCAGCGGATCAAGAACACCTGAACGAACGTCACTGCCACGCATCACACTCTCAATAACCGCCGGAGTAAACTGAGGCTCAGAGAACACGCACGCTACATCACCGGTTCCCAACGTTTTACGGATACGAATCAGTGTTTTTGCACCAGGTTTACGGTCCGGTGAAACGGTGAAGTGACCCATTTGATTCAAACCATAACGCTCTTCAAAATACCCATAAGCATCATGGAATACGAAGTAACCTTTATCTTTGACTGGAGCAAGCTGCTGTTTAATCTCAGAATCAGTCGCGTTCAACTTTACTTCAAATTTCTTCAGGTTGTTGGCGTACGTATCGGCATGTACTGGATCAACTTCCGCTAACTTGTGTGCAATTGCATTAGCGACCTGTTGTACTGTTTCAACACCCAACCAAAAATGAGGGTCATGTGTACCATGGTCATGACCATCGTGATCATGAGAATGCTCGCTACCAAACTCTCGCAGCGACAAACCTGGAATTTGGCTTAGTGTCAGTGTGTTCCCTCTATCTGTCACCACTTTTTCAAGGAATGGTTCGAGGTCGTGCCCATACCAAATCACCAAATCCGCAGCAGCTACTTTCTGGACATCAGAAGGGCGCAACGCGTAATCATGCGGAGATGCATTGTTTTGTAGCAATACGTCCGGAGCTGTTACGCCTTCAGTAAGCTCGGTCGTGATCATTTGAATTGGTTTGATACTGGTTAACACAGTTACCGCGTGAGCAGGTAACGTTAATATTGCTGAGACAGCAAGAATAATAGCTCTTTTCATAGTTTTACTTGGGGTATGGCGTGGAAAGTGAGATAATGTTACATTATAACATTATTATTTTGCAAATGAGTTTCATTCATGTCTTCACTAGTCCGTCTTGAGCAACTGTGCGTCGAGTTTGACGAACGCAGAGTTCTCGACAATATCACTATGGAATTAGAAAAGGGCAAGATCACCACCCTAATTGGTCCCAACGGAGCGGGAAAATCGACATTAGTTAAAGTCATTCTAGGTCTCCAAAAACCGACCAGCGGTAAGTTAAAGAAGCAACGTAAACTGAAAATTGGTTATGTTCCTCAGAAACTGAAACTCAACGATTCACTGCCACTCAATGTCATTCGCTTTTTGAACCTTGCTGGCAAGTATAGCAAGCAGGAATGTCTCGATGCGCTACGCCTTGTTGGAGCTGAGCATCTCATCGCAAGTAACATGCACCGTCTATCTGGCGGAGAGAACCAACGAGTATTGCTCGCACGCGCCCTACTACAACGTCCAGAATTGTTGGTATTAGATGAACCCGCTCAAGGGGTCGATGTTCAAGGTCAGATCGATCTCTATGACTTAATTGAGAGCATCCGCCACCGATTTGACTGCGGTGTGTTCATGGTGTCTCATGACTTGCACTTAGTGATGGCTAAAACTGACGATGTGATTTGCTTGCATCATCATGTGTGCTGCTCTGGCTCACCGGCAACCATCACCCAGCACCCTTCTTACATTGCGCTGTTTGGTAATGCGACTCGAGAATCTCTGGCTTTTTACCATCATGATCATGAGCATCACCACCACGATTTAGCGGGTTCACCAGTCACTGGCGATGCTACATCTTGTTCAAACCATTCTCACGGACATCATCATCATGATTGAGTTTTTATTGCCTTCAATTCTGGCTGGTATTGGTATTGCGCTCATCGCAGGTCCACTTGGCTCATTCGTGGTTTGGCGAAAAATGGCTTACTTTGGCGATACCCTTGCTCACGCCTCGTTAATGGGGTTAGCGCTGGGCTTTTTACTCAATGTGAACCTATATCTTGCACTACTAGTTTGCTGTTTAGCGTTAGCGGTCCTACTTGTGACTCTGCAAAAACAACAGCTTGTGGCGACAGATACCTTGCTTGGTATCTTGGCGCACAGTGCACTGTCCATTGGTTTAGTGTCCGTCAGTTTCTTAGACAACGTTCGCGTAGATCTTATGAGCTACCTATTCGGTGACTTGCTTGCGATCTCGCCACAAGATCTGATGTTCATCTACGCTGGTGTTGTTGCTGTAAGTGCGTGTTTGTACATCTTTTGGCGCCCACTGCTCTCCAGCACAGTCAGCGAAGAGCTTGCCGCCGTGGAGGGCGTGAATACCGATCTAGTGCGTTTGGTATTAATGCTGATGGTGGGTGTGGTCATAGCAGTAGGTATGAAGTTTGTTGGCGCATTGATCATGACTTCTCTACTGATTATCCCTGCAGCCACTGCGCGTAAAGTTTCCTCATCACCAGAGCAAATGGCATTGTTTGCCTCGATTATCGGTTCGATTGCAGTGTTAATGGGGTTAAGCCTATCTTGGCACTTCGATACGCCAGCAGGTCCTTCTGTTGTCATTAGTGCAACATTCCTGTTTATGCTTAGCCAATTGATTAGACGTAAACCCTAATGCACTGATAGAAAAAGAAAAGCCTGCGAAATCGCAGGCTTTTTTGATGCTTTTGTAATGGTTTGGTTGATTACCAACCTGTCACTTCACGTAGACCTTTGCCAATCTCTGCTAGAGATTTCACAGTCTTAACGCCAGCCGCTTCTAGTGCTGCGAATTTGTCTTCAGCAGTACCTTTGCCACCAGAGATAATCGCACCAGCGTGACCCATACGTTTACCAGGAGGAGCCGTTACACCAGCAATGTAAGAAACCACTGGCTTCGTTACGTTTTCTTTGATGTAAGCAGCAGCTTCTTCTTCCGCAGTACCGCCAATTTCACCAATCATTACGATTGCTTCAGTTTCTGGGTCTTCTTGGAAAAGTTTAAGGATATCGATAAAGTTTGAACCAGGAATTGGGTCACCACCGATACCAACACACGTTGATTGACCGAAGCCTTCATCCGTTGTTTGCTTAACCGCTTCGTACGTTAGAGTACCTGAACGAGAAACGATACCTACTTTACCTTTCTTGTGAATATGACCAGGCATGATACCGATCTTACATTCATCAGGTGTGATAACACCCGGACAGTTTGGACCGATCATGCGAACGCCAGTTTCTTCTAGCTTCACTTTAACATCGATCATATCTGTTGTTGGGATGCCTTCCGTGATGGTCACGATAAGCTCAATACCCGCATCAATCGCTTCTAGGATTGCATCTTTACAGAATGGCGCTGGCACGTAGATTACTGTTGCTGTTGCGCCAGTCACTTCGACTGCTTCACGTACAGTGTTGAATACAGGAAGACCAAGGTGAGTTTGACCACCTTTACCTGGAGATACACCACCAACCATTTGTGTACCGTAAGCAATTGCCTGCTCTGAGTGGAAAGTACCTTGACCACCCGTGAAGCCCTGACAGATTACTTTAGTGTCTTTGTTAATTAGTACAGACATTATTTAGCCTCCGCAGCAGCAACAACTTTCTGAGCAGCATCTGTTAGCGACTCAGCAGCAATGATATCAACATCAGAATTAGCAAGAACTTCGCGACCTAGGTCAGCGTTAGTACCTTCAAGACGAACAACAACAGGTACCGTTACACCAACTTCTTTCACTGCACCAATGATGCCTTCTGCGATCATGTCACAACGAACGATACCGCCGAAGATGTTGACTAGAACTGCTTTCACGTTGTCATCAGATAGGATGATCTTGAACGCTTCCGCTACACGCTCTTTTGTTGCACCGCCACCTACGTCTAGGAAGTTAGCCGGCTTGCCACCGTGTAGGTTTACGATGTCCATTGTACCCATCGCCAGACCTGCACCATTAACCATACAGCCAACGTTGCCGTCTAGTGCTACGTAGTTCAGTTCCCACTGAGCTGCGTGCGCTTCACGCTCATCTTCTTGTGAAGGATCGTGCATTTCACGAAGCTTAGGCTGACGGTATAACGCGTTTGAGTCAATGTTGATCTTACCGTCAAGACACAGCAGGTTGCCTTCGCCAGTAATAACCAGTGGGTTGATCTCTAGTAGCGCTAGGTCGTACTGAGAGAACATAGTGCCAAGACCCATGAAGATCTTAACGAATTGTTTGATTTGGTCACCTTCAAGACCAAGTTTGAACGCGAGCTCACGACCTTGGTAAGCCTGAGGACCTACTAGTGGATCGATTGCTGCTTTGTGGATTAGCTCCGGTGTTTCTTCCGCAACTTTTTCGATTTCCACACCACCTTCAGTTGAAGCCATGAATACGATCTTACGGCTTGCACGGTCTACAACCGCACCAAGGTAAAGTTCGTTAGCAATGTTAGATGCTTCTTCTACAAGGATTTTAGTAACAGGCTGACCATTTGCGTCTGTTTGGTAAGTAACCAAGTTCTTACCTAGCCATTTTTGTGCGAATTCTTTTACACCATCTTTTGTATCGTGTAGCTCTACGCCGCCCGCTTTACCGCGACCGCCAGCGTGAACCTGACACTTTACAACTTTCTTTTCAGTAGTGATGCGACCCGCAGCTTCAAAAGCTTCTTGTGGCGTATCACATGCGTAGCCTTCCGGTACAGGCAAACCGAATTCTGCAAACAGCTGTTTGGCTTGGTATTCATGCAAATTCATTTTGATATTCCGTTTGTTTATCCCTTAAGGGATTTATTATTTCCATAACACCACTTCATGCGGTGCGTCTGTAGGGTCTTCTCAAATCAACTGCTTATGGATTATATCGGGGGCAGTTCAAGTGAAGGCCAGACGCTGAGCCAGTCTAGCCTTGGATGCTGTAGGCGTCGAGCTATCAGGGACAACTCGACGTTTTAGCGATATTAAACGTCTAATAACAGACGCGCTGGATCTTCTAGTAGCTCTTTAATGGTTACTAGGAAACCCACTGACTCACGACCATCAATCAAACGGTGATCGTAAGATAGTGCTAGGTACATCATTGGCAAGATTTCTACTTTGCCATCAACCGCCATTGGACGCTCTTGGATCTTGTGCATACCCAAGATTGCTGATTGTGGTGGGTTAATGATTGGCGTAGACATCAATGAACCAAATACACCGCCGTTAGTGATAGTGAAGTTACCGCCCATCAACTCATCAACCGTTAGCTTGCCGTCACGACCTTTGATTGCTAGCTCTTTGATGCCTTTTTCGATGTCAGCAAAACCTAGCGTGTCACAGTCTTTTAGAACTGGCGTCACTAGACCGCGTGGCGTAGAAACCGCCATACTGATATCAAAGTAGTTGTGGTAAACGATGTCATCACCATCAATAGATGCATTCACTTCTGGGTAACGTTTTAGTGCTTCAGTTACTGCTTTCACGTAGAAAGACATGAAGCCAAGACGAGTGCCGTGACGCTCTTCAAACTGGTCTTTGTACTGCTTACGAAGGTCCATGATTGGCTTCATGTTCACTTCGTTAAACGTAGTCAGCATCGCCGTGTTGTTTTTCGCTTCTAGAAGACGATTTGCCACTGTCTTACGTAGACGCGTCATTGGAACACGTTTTTGGCTGCGAGCTGCTGCAGGCGCTTCAACAGCTGCTGGAGCTTCTGCTTTCGGAGCTGCTTTTGCGTTTGCAAGGTGCGCTTCGATATCTTCGCGAGTAATGCGACCGCCAACACCAGAGCCTTTCACTTGGCTTGCTTCTAGACCGTGTTCAGCAAGAAGACGACGAACCGCTGGGCTTAACGCATCGTTGCTCTCTTCTGTCAGCGTTGCTTTATGACGCTTGTCGGGAGATGCTTCTTTGTCTTCTGTTGAATCTGTCGTTGGTTCGCCTGCTACGGCACCTGGCTTAAGTTTTGCGATCAACTGCTTAGAAAGTACTGTCGCACCTTCTTCTTCGATAATGGCTTCTAAAACGCCCGCTTCCGGAGCAGGTACTTCAAGCACGACTTTATCAGTTTCGATATCAACCAGAACTTCATCACGCTCGACTACGTCGCCTGGTTGTTTGTGCCATGTCGCTACGGTTGCGTCAGCAACTGATTCAGGTAAATCTGGAACCAGAATTTCAATTGTCATATCTGTTTCTTCCTTTAACTTCTAGTTCTTAATTCGAAGTTTTTGAGTTCACGTTCAGAGCGTCTTCAACCAACGCTTTTTGTTGTTTCAAGTGCACCGACATGTAGCCTACTGCTGGCGAAGCAGAAGCTGGGCGACCTGCGTATTTAAGATCTGCGCCTGCTGGAATAGCTGCACGGAAGTTGTGTTGGCTACAGTACCAAGCACCCTGGTTTTGAGGCTCTTCCTGACACCATACAAAGTCTTCAACATTCGTGTATTGCTCAATAGCGGCTTGAACTTCTTCCATCGGGAATGGGTATAGCTGCTCAATACGCACAATAGCAACATCATCTTGTTCGTTATTGCGACGCTGTTCTAGAAGGTCGAAATAAACCTTACCCGAACAGAACACAACACGTTTCACTTTGCTTGGTTCCAGATTATCGATTTCTGGAATCGCCGGCTGGAATGTACCTTCAGAAAGATCTTCCAAAGACGATGTACAAAGTGGATGACGCAGTAGCGACTTAGGTGACATAACAATCAGTGGACGACGCATTGGACGCACCACCTGACGACGGATCATGTGGTAAACCTGTGCTGGTGTAGATGGCACTACAACCTGCATGTTTTGTTCAGCACACAATTGTAGGTAACGTTCTAAACGCGCTGACGAGTGCTCAGGACCTTGACCTTCATAACCGTGTGGCAACAGCATCGTCAGACCACATAGACGAGCCCATTTTTGCTCACCCGACGAAATGAACTGGTCGATCACCACTTGCGCACCGTTTGCGAAATCACCAAATTGTGCTTCCCAAATGGTCAAACCGCTTGGCTCTGCCGTTGCGTAACCGTACTCAAACGCCAGTACCGCTTCTTCCGACAATACAGAGTCAAAGACTTGGAATGGACCTTGTTTGTCATGAATATTCGCTAGCGGGATGTAAGTGCTCGCATCGTTTTGGTTATGCAAAACAGAGTGGCGATGGAAGAAAGTACCACGACCTGAGTCCTGACCAGAGATACGAATACGCTTGCCATCGTCAACTAAGGTAGCGTACGCAAGTGTCTCTGCCATACCCCAATCTAATGGCTTCTCACCACTGATCATTGCAGCACGATCGTTGTAAAGCTTGTTTACACGGCTTTGTAGCTTATGGCTATCCGGGTATTGAATTAGGCGTTGACCAAGCTCTTTCAAGCGAGTTGAATCAAATTTGTTATCCCACTCAACATCCCAGTCGTGACCTAGATACGGAGACCAGTCAACAGAGTGAAGAGCCATTGGACGCCACTCTTTCACCACAACTTCACCTTTATCAAGCGCGTCGCGGTACTCATTCACAAGCTGAGTTGCAACTTCAATGTCTGATTCATTTTTATCGATCAATACATCAGCGTATAGCTTACGTGGTGTTGGGTGCTTTTTGATTTTCTGGTACATCAACGGTTGAGTCGCATTCGGCTCATCCGCTTCGTTGTGACCATGACGACGGTAACAAACCAAATCAATCACAACATCACGCTTAAACTCGTTGCGGTAATCCAGAGCAATACGAGTGACAAAAGCAACTGCTTCTGGGTCATCAGCGTTAACGTGGAAAATCGGAGCCTGTACCATCTTCGCAATATCAGTACAGTACATCGTCGAGCGAGTATCACGAGGGTTCGATGTTGTAAAACCAACTTGGTTGTTCACGACGATACGTACCGTACCGCCGACACAGAAGCCGCGCGCTAGAGACATGTTAAACGTCTCTGCTACCACGCCCTGACCTGCAATTGCTGAGTCACCGTGAATAGTGATTGGCAGTACGCGGCTACCATCAAAATCACCAAGGCGATCTTGACGCGCACGAACCGAACCGATAACTACTGGGTTTACAATCTCAAGGTGAGATGGGTTAAATGCTAGCGCTAAGTGGACATCGCCACCTGGCGTTGCAAAGTCTGCAGAGAAACCTTGGTGGTACTTAACGTCACCCGTACCCCATGTTTCGTCATGTTTGCCTGCAAACTCGTCAAACAAATCTTGTGGCTTCTTACCTAGAACGTTGACTAGCATGTTCAAACGTCCACGGTGAGCCATACCGATAACCACTTCACGCATGCCGCTCTTACCAGCATGACGAATCAGCTCTTTTGTCATCGGAATTAGTGCATCACCACCTTCTAGAGAGAAACGTTTAGCGCCTGGGAACTTAGCACCCAAGTAACGCTCAAGACCTTCAGCAGCAGTTAGCTCCTCAAGGAATGTACGTTTTTCAGTTTTATCGAAAGATGGCTGACCAACCACAGACTCTAAACGTTGCTGAATCCAACGCTTCTGTTCTGTGTCTGTCATGTGCATGTATTCTGCACCAATAGAACCACAGTACGTTTTCTTCAGAGCTGAGTAGATGTCTTTCAACTGCATGGTTTCTTGCCCAATAGCAAAAGAACCTACGTTGAAAGTTTCTTCGAAGTCATCTTCGGTGAGATTGTGGAATGCAGGGTCTAGCTCCGCCACAGGTGGACGTTGCCATAGACCTAGAGGATCAAGCTCAGCAGCTTCATGACCGCGGAAGCGGTATGCGTTGATAAGCTGTAGAACTTTTACTTGCTTAGCGTCGACATCTGGATCACTAACTTGGACACTGTAATGCTTTGTTTCTTGAGCGAGTCGTCGGAAGTAGTCACGGACACGCGAATGCGGCTGTTCTGCCACTTCTTCTGAGTTTTTAGGTAACTCATCAAATACGCGTTTCCACTCCTCACTTACCAGATCGGGATCACTTAGATACAGTTCGTAGAGGTCCTCTACATACGTTGCATTGGCGCCAGCCAAGTGTGAAGACTCGAGCCATGCCTTCATCACGCCGTTGTGCATATTTTCCCTTAACCAGTAGTTTTCACGTTTGCTTCGGTCTGCGCCGAGCTATTAAGAGCCGACCCATTTGGGTCGGCAATTTTTGTTGTTAATTAAATCGAACGATTCACCAGCATCGACTTGATGTGACCGATGGCTTTCGTAGGATTTAGCCCCTTAGGACAAACACTTACACAATTCATGATGCCATGGCAACGAAAAACGCTAAATGCATCATCAAGATCGGACAAACGTTCATCAGTTGCTGTATCTCGGCTATCAATTAGCCAACGGTAAGCCGCTAAGAGACCAGCAGGGCCGATAAATTTATCTGGGTTCCACCAGAATGATGGACAAGAAGTTGTACAACATGCACACATAATACATTCATACAATCCATCTAAATGCGCACGTTCATCTGGCGATTGTAAGTTCTCTCGCGATGGTGGTAGAGCACCGTCATCAATCAAGAAAGGCTTAACTTTCGCATAGTTATCGTAGAACTGTGTCATGTCAACGATAAGATCACGTACTACTGGTAGGCCAGGTAACGGTCGGATGACAATCTTGTCACCTTGAAGCGCAGATAGCGGAGTAATGCACGCTAGACCGTTTTTACCATTCATATTCAGACCATCAGATCCACATACCCCTTCACGACATGAACGACGGAATGCAATGCTCGGATCTTGCTCTTTTAGTAAAATCAGCGCGTCCAGAACCATCATGTCTGAGCCTTCTTCCACTTCAAGAACGTAGTCTTTCATGTAAGGTTTTGTGTCTACATCCGGGTTGTAACGGTATAAAGAGAAGTTCAGTTTCATAGTCATATCCTCCCTTTAGTAAGTACGTACTTTCGGAGGGAAAGCTTCACGATGAGTTGGCGTCATATTCACATCACGCTTAGTCATTGCTTCAGTTTCCGGGTTGTAGATTGAGTGGCATAGCCAATTTTCATCATCACGCTCAGGGAAGTCGAAGCGAGCATGTGCGCCACGGCTTTCAGTTCGGTAGTTCGCCGCTACTGCTGTAGAGAATGCAGTTTCCATCAAGTTGTCTAGCTCTAAACACTCAATACGCTGCGTGTTGAATTCAGAAGACTTGTCAGCTAGGTGTGCGTCTTTTAGGCGCTCACGAATCACTTTCAACTCTTCCAGACCTGTTGCCATTGCGTCGCCTTCACGGAATACCGAGAAGCTGTTTTGCATGCAAGATTGCAGATCTTTACGAATTTGAACTGGGTCTTCACCACCAGTGCTGTTCTCCCAACGCATAGTACGCGCTAGTGAAGCTTCGATGTCAGACTCTGTTGCTGGACGAGCTTCAGCTTGTGCAGCCAGTGTTTCGCCAAGGTGTAGACCTGTTGCGCGACCGAATACCACCAAATCAAGCAGTGAGTTGCCGCCCAGACGGTTTGCACCGTGTACCGATACAGAAGCAATTTCACCACAAGCGTATAGACCTTGGACTTCGACATCATTACCGTCAGCAGTCTGTTTGATTGCTTGACCTGAAACTTGCGTTGGAACACCACCCATCATGTAGTGACAAGTTGGGATTACTGGAATTGGCTCTTTAACTGGATCAACGTGCGCGAATGTACGCGAAAGCTCACAGATACCAGGCAGACGAGACTCAAGAACATCTTTACCTAGGTGATCCAATTTCAGCTTGATGTGTGGGCCCCAAGGACCGTCACAACCACGACCTTCACGGATTTCAATCATCATAGAACGAGCTACTACGTCACGACCCGCAAGGTCTTTCGCGTTTGGCGCATAACGCTCCATGAAGCGCTCGCCATCTTTATTTAGAAGGTAACCACCTTCACCACGACAACCTTCTGTAACAAGAACACCTGCACCAGCAATACCCGTTGGGTGGAACTGCCACATTTCCATGTCTTGCATTGGAACGCCTGCGCGAAGTGCCATACCAACACCATCACCAGTATTGATGTGCGCGTTAGTAGTCGACGCGTAGATACGACCTGCACCACCTGTTGCTAGGATGGTTGCTTTCGATTTGAAGTAACAAATCTCACCCGTTTCCATACAGATAGCCGTACAACCCATGATCGCGCCGTCTTGGTTTTTCACCAAATCTAGAGCGTACCATTCAGAGAAAATGGTTGTTTTGTGTTTTACGTTTTGTTGGTAGAGCGTGTGAAGAAGTGCGTGACCAGTACGGTCTGCCGCTGCTGCTGTGCGAGCCGCTTGCTCACCACCAAACTCTTTTGACTGACCACCAAATGGACGTTGGTAGATTGTTCCGTTATCAAAGCGAGAGAATGGAAGACCCATTTTTTCTAGTTCGATAACTGACTCAGGACCATTTTTACACATGTACTCAATCGCATTTTGGTCACCGATGTAATCAGAACCTTTTACCGTATCGTACATATGCCATTGCCAATCGTCCTTGTGCGAGTTACCAAGCGCAACTGTAATACCACCCTGCGCGGATACAGTATGAGAACGAGTTGGGAAAACTTTAGATAGCAAAGCACATGATAAGCCTTGCTCCGAAATTTGTAGTGCAGCGCGCATTCCCGCACCACCAGCGCCGATTACTACGGCATCAAACTCACGAACTGGAATAGACACTTACGCACCCCACAGAATAAATAGACCAGAGAAGACATAGCCGAACAGAACGGCAATAACACCAAGTTGAAGTGCACCGCGAAGTTTCGAGCACTTAATGTAATCGGTTAAGACTTGCCATAAACCAATCCACGCGTGAATCAGAATAGAAACAAGTGCCAACATGGTGAAAACTTTGGTGAAAGTACCACCAAAGAATTGGGTCCAAGATGCGTAAGAGATATCTGAGAAAGCACAGAAGCTCACTAGATAAATCGTGTATAGCGTCATAATGATGGCTGAAGCACGAATCAATAAGAAATCGTGAACACCATTACGACCAAATGAAGAAACGTGTTTTACCATACCAAGATCCCCGCCAGTAGTGATAACACTGCAGTTGCACCAAATGCGACTTTAGCGCTCATCGCGCCTGAATCGAGTTCTTCGAAATGACCTAGGTCCATCAATAAGTGACGAACACCACCAGCAATGTGGTAGGCAAGTGCAGTTAGAATGCCCCATAGAATGAATTTCACGAAGAAGCTATCGACAATGTCAGCGGCTTCCATAAAACCCATCGGGGACGACAGAGAAATGGACAGTAACCAAAGTAATATACCCACCGCAACAAACGTAATCACACCAGATACACGGTGTAGGATTGACGCGATTGCTGTGATGGGAAAGCGGATGGTCTGTAAATCTAAATTAACAGGTCTTGACTTTCTTTCTTTCACGGGCTTGCTCACTCAGCTCCATTGAGCATTTATTGTTATAACCAATTTCAGCTTCCAAACGTACAAAAGTTAACATTTGATTAACAAATACTCGCAATAAGCTCGGAGATAATTGTAAACACTTTGTTAACAACCGGAGTCCACAAACAAACCTCACTTTTGTTTCTAGCCCCGAATTTATAAGGATTTAACTAAAATTTTCTGTGCCAATATACGGCTAGCAACATTCTAATACAATTGATGTAACAAATTATGCTACATAGAACAGATTTTTAACGATTTTCATGAGAAAAATCATAACAAGTGCACACAAAAATGGAGAAAAATTGACTTTAAGCTTTAACAACAGTACAAAAATGGCACATAAACATCCTGGACGGATTAAATAATAAACAAAGGAGATTGTTATGGCGGATAAGAAAGCTACCCTTCATGTTGAAGGTCATGCGCCGATCGAACTGCCAATTATGGACGGTACGCTAGGTACACCTGTGATTGATGTTCGTAAACTGGGAGCCAATGGTTACTTTACTTTTGACCCAGGTTTTCTTGCCACTGCATCTTGTGAATCGTCAATCACGTACATCGACGGCGGCAAAGGTATTCTTTTGCACCGCGGTTACCCAATTGACCAATTAGCCAATAACGCAGATTACTTGGAAGTATGTTACATCCTGCTTTATGGCGAAGCCCCTACCCGTGAGCAATACGAGCAATTCAAAACAACGGTTACTCGCCATACAATGGTGCACGAGCAAATCGCAAGCTTCTTCCATGGCTTCCGTCGCGACGCTCACCCAATGGCAGTAATGTGTGGTGTAGTTGGTGCACTAGCGGCCTTCTACCACGATTCACTAGATATCAACAACGACGAACACCGTGAAATTGCGGCGTACCGTCTGCTATCGAAAATGCCAACATTGGCGGCGATGTGTTACAAGTACTCAATCGGTCAGCCATTTATCTACCCTCGTAACGACCTAAGCTACGCAGAAAACTTCTTACACATGATGTACGCAAACCCATGTGAAGAATACGAAGTAAACCCTGTTGTTGCTCGTGCGATGGATAAAATCTTTACGCTTCACGCAGATCACGAACAAAACGCATCAACATCAACCGTTCGTCTATCTGGTTCTTCTGGTGCGAACCCATTCGCATGTATTGCCGCAGGTATTGCTTCACTATGGGGTCCTGCACACGGTGGTGCAAACGAAGCATGTCTGAAGATGCTGGAAGAGATCGGCAGTGTAGAGAACATTCCTGAGTACGTTGAACGTGCAAAAGACAAAGATGACCCATTCCGTCTAATGGGCTTTGGTCACCGCGTTTACAAAAACTACGATCCACGCGCTACAGTTATGCGCGAAACATGTCACGAAGTTCTAAAAGAGCTAAACATTAAAGATCCACTACTAGACGTAGCAATGGAGCTTGAGCGTATTGCACTTTCTGACGAATACTTCGTGTCTAAGAAGCTTTACCCGAACGTAGACTTCTACTCAGGTATCATTCTAAAAGCGATCGGCATTCCTGTATCGATGTTTACGGTAATCTTCGCGATTTCTCGTACTATCGGTTGGATCGCTCACTGGAACGAAATGCACAGCGACCCACTAAACCGAATCGGTCGTCCTCGTCAGCTATACACAGGTGAAACTCAGCGTGAGTTCTCTCCACTGCACGAGCGTGAATAACCGTTAGAATCGATAATCGGATAAGAGTTGGGGTTGACGTGAAAGCGTCAACCCTTTCTTTATTTGAAGAGATGAGAACACGCAGCGTTCTATGAAATGCGTCGCATCGAGAGACTATTTCTCTACGCTCTTACACAAGAAATTCCTGACGTTGCTCCTACCTCACAATCGGAGATGACGTCGTGAAGACTTCAGAGTTTTCGTCTTCTTTATGAGCGAGGCACAAGTGAGTCGGGGATCTGCTCTTTCTCTCTGTTTAGAAAGCAGAGCGTCCCCGTATCACGAAGGATGAAGTCCGTCCCGTCTATACTGGATTATCAATATCGATAAACGTGACATCTAACCCGTGCTCTTGCGCCAACCATTCACCCAACGCCTTAATACCGTAACGTTCTGTAGCATGGTGACCCGCAGAGAAATAATGAATGTCTAACTCACGAGCGGTGTAAGTTGTTCGTTCTGAGATCTCACCCGAAATAAACGCATCTAATCCGTGCTGAGCGGCAAGCTCAATAAAATCTTGACCACCGCCAGTACACCAACCGACGGTCTCAATCATTTTGTCTGCATTTTCAGGTGCGATATGCAAAGGTTCACGGTTTAGGACTTGATTAATTTTGTTCGCAAACTCAGCACCTGTCATCGCTTGTTTTAAACGACCAAACATCGCCACGGACTGAGGGTGACCTTCTAACCCACCTTCAACCGAGATATTCAACAAACGAGCAAGCTCAGCGTTATTGCCGAGTTCTGGGTGAATATCTAACGGTAAGTGGTAGCCGTAAAGGTTGATGTCGTTTTTAATCAAACTACGAATGCGCTTACCTTTCATACCACGAATAGGCTCTGGTTCACCTTTCCAAAAGTACCCATGATGCACAAGCAGAGCATCAGCTTCCAACTCGATGGCTTTATTGATCAAGGCTTGTGAAGCTGTGACACCAGTTACGATACGTTTGATTTCTGATTTACCTTCTACTTGCATTCCATTTGGCGCGTAGTCTTTGATAAGTTGCGGCGACAATTTCTCGTTGAGGATCTTTTCCAACTGTAAATTATTCATTATTACTTCCAATACTTGTGGCTTGAGCAAAGTGTATATCGAACCGCAATCCAGATGCCAGTTGTGACATCCCCAACTCAAACAAATTTAGATACAATAGAAAGGCTTTACCCGTGACAACAAGGATAATGGATGAATTCACTACAACGTTTCCAACAATGGATTGCTAACACCCCTCCGCTTTTCAAACTTAAGCCCCCTTTTGTCACTGTCAAAGATATTCAGACGCAGGCTCTGCCAGACAATGAAGAATATGATGGAAACCCTCGCCTTGGTTTTCTGTATCAGTACCTTTGCACCAAGTTGCTAACCTGTTCGCCTCGTTATGAACTGGTTGCTGAAGAGATTCAATTAAATGACGCCACTGGGCGAACCATTGGTGCTGTCGATCTGATCTTAAAAGATGTAGAAAGTAATCAACATGAGCATTGGGAAGTCGCAATTAAATTCTACTTACTTCATCAAGGCGTTTGGTATGGACCGAATGCTCACGACCAACTGCACAAAAAGCTCGAACGCATGCTCAACCACCAGCTAAAAATGAGCCAAAGGGAAGAGTTTCGTCAGCAACTACCGCTAAACAGTGAACCGAGTGAACATTTACTAATGCAGGGACGTCTGTACGTAAACCCTTTTTCAAAAGAGCCTATCCCTACAACCTGTTTAGGTTATGAATTAGACCCTATACAAATATCTGGTTTCTGGTGTTATCAAAGCCAATGGGAACAAATTAAACAGCTACTTTACGCACTTCCTAAACCACTCTGGGCAACTGGTAATGAGGAATTCTTGGATCCAATCGACAAACCATCTGATAGGTTTGTTCACGCGCAGACAAAGGACGGTCAGTTTTGGTTTGTTGTACCGGATACGTGGCCCAATTAAAAACGAAAGACATTTTATTTTGTCTTTTTAGGGACAAGTTCTTTCAACGAGCTAATCTCGACATTTCCGGTTATAAGAAAGATTCTCGACCACAACCTTTCGCCGCTTTCGGGAATGAGGCTGCCGAGGTCCAGTATATCCAGTTCATCACCTTCACAAGGGAGAAACGAACGAGTTGGGCTCCCTTTCTTTTTGCTCGCCTCTCCAAGCGAGGCTCCTTCGAATCTTGAAGCGAAGCATTACCTCTTCACAAACAAAAAAGGGTCGACACAAAGTCGACCCTTTCAAACAATAATCGCTTAAGTTACAAACCAGCGGCTGCAAATACTTGATTAACGATTTCTTGTGCTTCAGCTTCGATTTGTTTTAGGTGCTCTTCACCTTTGAAGCTTTCACAGTAAATTTTGTAGATGTCTTCAGTGCCTGATGGACGAGCTGCGAACCAACCATTAACGGTCGTGACTTTAAGACCACCAATTGCAGCACCGTTACCAGGAGCGTGCGTTAGACGAGCAGTGATTGCATCACCTGCTAGTGTTTCAGCCGCTACCATTTCAGGTGAAAGCTTCTTCAGTACGTCTTTTTGCGGACCATTCGCTACAGCTTGAATACGGTTGTACTTAGACTCACCATGCTTCGCAGCTAGCTCCTCATAGTAATCTTGCGGGTTCTTACCCGTTACCGCAGTGATCTCTGCCGCTAGAAGACATAACAAGATGCCATCTTTGTCTGTTGACCAAGGCGTACCATCTTTACGAAGGAAAGACGCACCAGCACTTTCTTCACCGCCGAAGCCGAACTTACCAGTGAATAGACCATCAACAAACCATTTGAAACCGACTGGTACTTCGCACAGTTCACGACCTAAATCAGCCACAACACGGTCAATAAGAGCACTTGATACTAGCGTTTTACCAACAGCAACATCTTTGCCCCACGCATCGCGATGACGGTATAGGTAGTCAATACAAACCGCTAAGAAGTGGTTCGGGTTCATCAAACCTTTTGGCGTAACGATACCGTGACGGTCGTAGTCAGGGTCATTACCAAAAGCTAAATCATATTCATCTTTCAATGCCAATAGACCAGCCATTGCGTAAGGAGAAGAACAATCCATACGTACAACGCCATCTTTATCGAGAGACATGAATTGGAAAGAAGGATCAATCGCTTCACTTACTAGCGTTAGGTCTAGGTTGTACACCTGACCAATTTGACGCCAGTAATCAATACCGCTACCACCCAATGGATCAACACCAATTTTCAAGTTTGCTTTTTGGATTGCTTCCATATCGATAACATTAACTAGGTCATCGATGTACGGTTTCACCAAGTCCATCTCTACAAACAGATCCGATGCTTTTGCTTCTGCTAGAGGTAAGCGTTTAACACCTTGTAGACCTTCGGCAATTAGCGCATTTGCACGATATTCGATCGCTTGAGTCAGTTCAGCTTCTGCAGGACCACCGTGAGTCGGATTGTATTTGATACCGCCGTCTTGTGGTGGGTTGTGAGATGGTGTGATCACGATGCCATCTGCCTTATCATCGTGCTTGATGTTGTAAGTCAGGATCGCATGAGAAATACCCGGCGTTGGTGTGTAGCCGTTGTCTTGCTGCACAATCACTTGTACACCGTTTGCAATCAATACTTCAACCACACTTGAAAAAGCAGGCTCAGAAAGCGCGTGAGTGTCTTTACCCACAAACAATGGACCCGTTGTGCCTTGTTCTGCACGAACTTCCGCTACCGCTTGAGCAATCGCTAAGATGTGGTTTTCGTTAAAAGTGTGTTTGTCTGCAGTACCGCGATGACCAGAAGTACCAAATTGAACTTTATGTTCTGCATTAGTTGCATCTGGCTGAAGTAAGAAGTAATTAGCAACGAGTGCTGGGATATTGTGAAGATCTTCCTGCTGCGCTTTTTGCCCAGCACGAGGGTGCATAGCCATGTTTGACATCCTTTCTTTAAATACAAATAAAATCAAAAAAGCCTCATAATATCCGCTACACGCTACACATTATGAGGCTTCTATCAGGTTTCTTAGATTGAACCTGTTACTTTCTCTATTAAGTCAGGCTGGAATTCCATGTGCGTCATCACCTGCTCCACCATTTGTCGTTTACGACTGGTGTTGTTGTTAGTGATTACCCAAAATGGCGTACCAGGAATTGCTTTAGGTTTGGTAGTGTTACCATTTGCTAGTAGAGTCTCTTCGTTATCAGCAAAGTAAACACGTTTGCGTCCCTTCACTTTTGTCGCTTGGGAGAAACTCTCTGGATTTAGTTTGTGTAAGGTTGATAGTACCAACATGAAGCGATCAATCGCTTTCTTAAGACCAGCAAACTCATCAGAGATAAGTAGAGAACGCATCTCTTTTACGGTATCTACTGATTCTGCTTTACCTGCATCTTTACTTACTACAATCCCTTGTGGCTTTTCTACTACAGGTGCAACGACTGCTTCCTGCAACTGACCATCAAGGTTCAAAAGGCGTCGTAAAATATCCGAGGCACTTTCACCGATATGCTTGGTTTGACCTGCAATGTAACGGTATAGATCCTCATCAACCTCAATTGTTTTCATTCGCTTTTCACATTCTCAATGTTTAAACTCTGGGGGATTATAACGAGATCCTCGCGGATACTCCACGTTAAACCCATCACGAATAAGATAAAATGTCAGCATTACTCAACTATAAGCAGGAAGGGCAAGGCCAAACGGTTGTTTTGATTCATGGATTATTTGGCAGTTTCAGTAATCTAGGTTTACTGGCTCGCGATCTCGTTCAAGATCACTCAGTGATCAGCATTGATCTCCGAAATCATGGTCTTTCTTTCCATTCAGATACACACAATTACGAAGTGATGGCACAAGATGTTGCTGATTTACTTCACCATTTAAACATCGAGCCAGTGTTAGTTATTGGTCACTCAATGGGTGGCAAAGTAGCGATGAAACTCGCAGATGTCTCACCTGAATTCGTCAAACAGCTGATTGTATTAGACATGGCTCCTGTGGCTTATCAAACCAACCGTCATGACAATGTATTTAATGGCTTGCGAGCAGTAATCGAGGAACAACCAGCCAATCGACAACAAACTATGGATATTCTCGCTCAACACATCGAGATGGATGGAGTCAGACAATTCTTGTCAAAGTCCCTATATAAAAACGGGAACAAAATGGATTGGCGTTTTAACGTCACGGGCTTACTGAACAACTACGACAACATCATCGGTTGGAACGACATCGCACCCACCGATATTCCAACTCTATTTGTTAAAGGCGGCGATTCCGACTACTTGATGCCAGAGCACCAGCCTGCAGTTAAGCGTCAGTTTAACAATGCAAAAGCGCACATTATTGCTAACACAGGACACTGGTTACATGCAGAAAAACCAGCAGAAGTTATGCGGGTGATTAGGAAATATATTTCCAGTTAACAAATTCGGAAAACAACGCCAGATTATTGAAATAACCCTTCTTGTTGTGCATTAACTTTACGGTTTAACAGTGGTATAGTGCGCCCAAGAATTTTTGGCATGAAGGACGACAATGCTATACGACTATATGGACATGCTCGAGTCGATCGGGCTCGATCTTCTTTTTGCTGCTATCTTCTTTTTCATCGGGATGGCAATAAAAGATGTACTAAAACAAGGTAACGTACCTGTTTTCGGTCGTCGTATTGTGTGGTTAGTTCTTTTCCTTGGCTGCGCTGGCTTCATTGCGAAAGGTCTGATTCAGCTCAGTTGGGAAGGCACAGGGCTCGGTTAAGCTCTCTATCCCATAGCCAGTAACAAACAATGTAAAGGTATAGACTCTATGGCAAGTGTAGGTATCTTCTTCGGTAGCGACACAGGTAATACTGAAGCCGTTGCAAAGATGATTCAAAAGCAACTAGGTAAACAACTAGTTCACGTTCAAGACATCGCAAAAAGCAGCAAAGAAGACATTGATAACTTTGATCTTCTGCTTCTAGGTATCCCGACTTGGTACTATGGCGAAGCACAATGTGACTGGGATGACTTCTTCCCTGAACTTGAGCAAATCGACTTCTCGACAAAGCTAGTTGCTATCTTCGGTTGTGGTGACCAAGAAGATTACGCAGAGTACTTCTGTGATGCAATGGGTACAGTACGTGATATCGTTGAAGCGAAAGGTGGCACTATTCTGGGTCACACTTCAACTGAAGGTTACGAGTTCGAAGCATCTAAAGCACTTGTAGAAGGTGATGATAGCCAGTTTGTAGGTCTATGTATCGATGAAGACCGTCAACCAGAACTTACTGATGGACGTGTTGAAAACTGGGTTAAGCAAATCTACGAAGAGATGTGCCTAGCTGAGCTTGAAGGCTAATTAAAAGCATTCATTAAAAAGACCTCCACTCTGGAGGTCTTTTTGTATGTGGTAATCAAGATGCCTCAGTGGCAATTTCTTCTTCGCGGAATTGTGGTTTCTTGCGTACATACAATTTGCGCTGAACTTCAGAGACCACATTGCCTTCCTTATCTTTGACGTGGGTAATAAACTCAGGGAAACATTTTTCTCCATTGCGCGTCATCTGATAGATGTCGTCCAACATTCCTTCCGTCACCTCAAATTCAGCAAACAAATCACTTTGTCCTGGCTTGATAAAGTTGATGCTCGCCTCTTTGTCCCATACATAATATTCTTCACGCAGAATGCCCATAAGCATCAGCGAGTAGATAGGATCAGTCAGGGAAAAAATGCTCCCTCCATATTGAGTGCGATTGGCGTTTTTATTCCACCATCTCAACTTCAAACGTACTTTAACCGCTCGAAAGTCTTCAGAAATATGTAAGATTTTAATACCCGCCCCCCAAAATGGCGGCCAAATATTGAGCGCAAATTTCACAATTCCCGGTTTATATATCTTAGCAAGTCGCTTATTCATAACTTTCCATGTCTTTGCGATTCTGATGTTATCAATTTGTAACTGGTCTGATCTGTAATATAATCGACCTGTTTCTAATTTACAAAAAGAATCTATTAACCCTTTGAAGTTCGTGGTTTAATGTTTCGAACGCTTCGCCTATAATGGTAGGAATATTGAATTCTGTTAAATCGCTGCAGATGATCCAACGGGAAAGTATATGTCAGACAATAATCAGGCGCTGAAGGATGCGGGCTTAAAAGTAACCCTTCCGAGGCTAAAAATTCTAGAAGTACTTCAGCAGCCAGACTGCCAGCACATCAGTGCTGAAGATTTGTACAAAAAGCTGATTGATCTCGGTGAAGAGATTGGTCTTGCAACCGTTTATCGTGTACTCAACCAATTCGATGATGCTGGTATTGTAACTCGTCACCACTTTGAGGGCGGCAAATCAGTTTTTGAATTATCAACGCAACACCACCACGACCACCTTGTTTGTCTGGATTGTGGTGAAGTTATTGAATTTTCTGACGATGTTATTGAGCAACGTCAAAAAGAAATCGCCGCTAAGTACAACGTGACGTTGACTAACCACAGCTTATACCTATACGGCAAATGCAGCGACGGTTCTTGCAAAGATAATCCAGACGCACACAAACCAGTAAAATAAGAAGTATTTCTTTTTATTGATAAACATAGTAAAACGTCAGCTAAGGCTGACGTTTTTTTTATGGAGAAGAGCAATGAAGAGAAGGAATCCTCAAGGCTTTACCCTACTAGAACTTATCATTGCGATCGTCATTCTCGGCATCCTAGCTGTTGTTGCAGCTCCCCGTTTTTTAAACCTCCAAGACGATGCGTATCAAGCAAAAATGGAATCCATCGCTGACCAATTCGAAACAGGCGTGCGATTTACCCAAAGCCAATGGTTAGTCAATGGTGGAACACAGGAAGCTCAAACAGATATCGATGGATATGGTGGTGGCGAACTGGATGTAAATGAGTTTGGCTTTCCGCTTGGCACTAACAAGGGCAACAGAAATGGCGTGATTGGCAACCCGTATAACATAGGACAAGGGAATGCTGGTTGTATTGCCGTGTGGCAAGCTTTACTCGGCAACGAATACTCTCTATCAAATAATCGTAACGCGAACGATAGGTTTGATTTTATTACCCGACGAGTCCAAGACAAAGAATCCCACCAATCTGTTTGTTATTATACCTTTACTAAAAAAGGTTACGATCGCAATCCTGATAACTCTAGCTTCGTCATATGGTATGACTCAAAAACAGGCAGCGTCACGACATCAAAACCAACTAGATTGGAATAACAAACAAAAATGCCAGCAATGATGCTGGCATTTTTATTAGCGAAGGATTGAGATTATTGGTTCTCGATTTTCGCCCAAGTATCACGTAGACCAACCGTACGGTTGAATACTAGGTTCTCTGCTGAAGAGTCTTTTGAATCTGCACAGAAGTAACCCATACGCTCAAACTGATAGCCTGTTTCCGCTTCTGCGTTTACTAGGCTTGGCTCAACAAAACCGTTTAGAACCACTAGTGATTCTGGGTTGATTGTCGCAGCAAAGTCATCCGCAGCCGCTGGGTTTGGTACTGTGAACAAACGATCGTACATGCGGATTTCTGCAGGCAATGCTTTGTCTGCTGATACCCAGTGAATTACGCCTTTCACTTTACGGCCATCTGCAGGGTTCTTACCTAGCGTTTCAGCATCGTAAGTACAGAAGATTGTCGTGATGTTACCTTCTGCGTCTTTTTCGATGCGCTCAGCTTTGATCACGTATGCGCCACGTAGACGAACTTCTTTACCTAGAACAAGACGCTTGTACTTCTTGTTCGCTTCTTCGCGGAAGTCTTCACGCTCGATCCAAACTTCGCGAGTGAATGGTACTTCGCGCTCACCCATTTCAGGTTTGTTTGGATGGTTAGCAACAGTCAGAGTCTCTACCGCCCCGGCTTCGAAGTTCTCGATAACGATCTTAACTGGATCTAGAACTGCCATCGCACGTGGTGCGTTTTCGTTTAGATCGTCACGAATACAAGATTCTAGTGAACCGAACTCAATCATGTTCTCTTGCTTCGTTACGCCAATGCGCTTACAGAATTCACGAATAGATGCTGATGTGAAGCCACGACGACGCAAACCAGACACTGTAGGCATACGTGGGTCGTCCCAACCATCAACCAATTTCTCAGTCACTAGTTGGTTTAGCTTACGCTTAGACATCACTGTGTATTCAAGATTTAGGCGGCTGAATTCGTACTGGTGTGGACGACAATCAATCGTGATGTTGTCTAGAACCCAGTCGTACAGACGACGGTTGTCCATGAACTCTAGAGTACAGATAGAGTGCGTAATGCCCTCTAGCGCATCAGAGATACAGTGCGTGAAGTCGTACATTGGGTAAATGCACCACTTATCACCAGTCTGGTGGTGAGTCGCGAAACGTACACGGTAAATAACTGGGTCACGCATTACCATGAATGAAGAACCCATATCGATCTTCGCACGTAAACACGCTTTACCTTCTTCGAACTCACCTGCGCGCATTTTTTCAAATAGCGCTAGGTTTTCTTCGATTGGACGATCACGGTATGGGCTTGGTTTACCCGGAGCCGTTAGCGTACCGCGGTATTCACGAATCTGCTCAGGACTTAGCTCATCAACGTACGCTAAGCCTTTATTAATCAATTCAATTGCATATTCGTAAAGCTTGTCGAAGTAGTTTGATGAGTAACATACTTCACCATCCCACTCGAAGCCCAACCAGTTTACATCTTTCTTGATAGACTCAACGTATTCGATGTCTTCTTTTTCAGGGTTTGTATCGTCGAAACGTAAGTTACATTGACCCTGGTAGTCCTGAGCAATACCGAAGTTCAAACAGATAGACTTAGCATGACCGATATGCAGGTAGCCATTTGGCTCCGGCGGGAATCGAGTATGCACGCTAGTGTGTTTACCATCCGCTAGATCTTTATCAATGATCTGGCGAATAAAGTTTGATGGACGAGCATCAGCTTCACTCATCTATAGCACCTCAAAAATATTAGTATTGTCAGAGAAAACAGTACTCCGTAGCCTTACTCGGTTTACAGAGTGCATTGTTCCTAATGATCCACAATTCTTAGCGATTAGACAACAAGAACCGTCGTTAAAACGGGAATATTTCTGTTCTTCGCTTGAAAGCGCAGCATATTAAATCCGTATAAACAAAAAAAGACCTCCCGAAGGAGGTCTTTATAGAGAGTCATTAAGATGTAATTAAGGAAGTTTTACATCTGATAGGTCTTCACCTGCACCGATTGCTTTCATTTCACCAGCAACGATTTCTGCAAGAGGACCAAGGATAACTTGAAGGTTGTTTTCGCCTAGCTTAACAACACCTTTCGCGCCTAATTTCTTAAGTACTGCTTCGTCTGCAACAGAGCGATCCTTAAGTGTTAGACGTAGACGAGTGATACACGCGTCGATTGAAGTTAGGTTGTCGTGACCACCTAGCGCTTTTAGGTATTGACGAGCTAGGTCACCTTTTGCTGCATCACCAGCAGGAGCTGCAGATGTTTCATCTTCGTCATCTTCACGACCTGGCGATTTCAGGTTGAAAGCGCGGATTGCGAAGCTGAATGTGAAGAAGTATAGAGCACCGAAAGCCAAACCTAGAGCAAGTAGTACTAGAGGCTTAGTTGCTAGACCGTAGTTCAGTACGAAGTCGATTAGACCTGCAGAGAAACCAAAGCCGTGTAGCGTGCCAAGCATGTTTGCAAGTACTAGAGATAGACCTGTAAATACAGCGTGGATAGCGTATAGAGCAGGAGCTAGGAACACGAACATGAACTCTAGAGGTTCAGTGATACCTGTTAGGAATGAACAGAATGCTACTGAGAATAGTGCACCACCAACTTGGCTACGCTTCTCAACCGGAGCTGCTAGGTACATAGCAAGTGCTGCACCAGGTAGACCGAACATCATTACAGGGAAGAAACCGTTCATGAATACACCAGCGCTCTTATCGCCGCCGAAGAAGCGGTGTAGGTCACCAGATTTCAGAGTTTCAGTTACTTCTTTAACTGTTGCTGTGATTTCTGGAGTTACAGAGTTAGCGAATTCGAATGTGTGAGTTTGACCAGCAACAAGAGTCTTAGCTAGAGCTGGGTCAACACAAAGCTGTTGTAGAGCAGGAAGCGCTTGACCCGCCGCTGTTGCGCCAGATACTAGAACTTCTTGACACGTACCCATACCGAACCAGAAGTACGAGTTTAGTACGTGGTGTAGACCTACAGGGATTAGTGCACGGTTAAGCGTACCGTATACGAATTGACCGATAGCACCAGAAGTAGAAACTGCGTGCGCTAACGCGTCAAGACCGCCTTGGATTGTTGGCCATACAACACCAGCAATTGCACCAGCAACTAGCGAGAATAGACCCGCCATGATTGGTACTAGACGTTTGCCAGAGAAGAATGCCAACCACTCAGGTAGACGAGTAGCGTGGAAAGCGTTGTAAGAGTGACCAGCGATGATACCTGCAATGATACCGCCGAAGAATGACATGTTAACGCTTGCATCGATCGTTGCTGCTGTCGCAGTAAGAACGAAGTAAGCAACTGCACCAGCTAGACCTGCAGCACCTTGACCGTCTTTAGAAAGACCAATCGCGATACCTAGACCGAATAGTAGTGGAAGTTGACTAAAGATTGCATTACCAGCAGATGCCATAAACGCAATATCTAAAAGGTCAGGCTGACCCAAACGTAGTAAAAGCGCTGCAACTGGAAGCGTTGCGATAGGAAGCATAAGAGCTTTACCTAACTTCTGCGCGTATCCAAGAATATTCACCTTAAGTTCCCCCTATAGGATTTTATGTTTTGTTGAATGACTTATTTCAGTCGTTCAATTTAGTCGCTATCAGTTTATGATATTAATTTTGCTCCGCAAATTAAAACCTCATTGTTTGTGATCATAATCACCAGAAATTGGTCATTCAGAAGGTTTTTGCTAGCGAGATCATAAAACTTATTTTATTATACGAAAAAATGGCGTTTTAGAGATAAGATTCTCGTACTTTATGCAAGACAGAATCAGTGTTATTTTGGTATCTCTACAGATGATTCGCAGTAACTTCGCTCTGGAAAACAATCATAAAAACTAATTCATTTATTATTTTTCAGTTAGTTACTCTGATAATGACATCGATAAAACGCGACTTGCTGTATGTGACTCGTTATCTAATTCAGTGATACAAACTAAGTACCAGCCTGACTCATAGAGTCACCAGTTAGATAACGGGACAGAAAATGAATTCTCATCTATAAGGACTAGCTGACTATGTACGCGCTAAGTAACTGTAAAATCTATACCGGTAGTGATGTTCTTACCGATCATGCTGTCATCATCGACAATGACCAGATTCAATCAGTTGTACCAGTGACTCAACTACCAGAAGGTATTGAAGTAAAAGACCTGGACGGTGCTAATCTAAGCCCTGGTTTTATCGACCTACAGCTAAATGGCTGTGGTGGTGTGATGCTTAACGACGAAATCACACCAGAAACAATGCAGATCATGCATGAAGCTAACCTAAAGTCGGGTTGTACAAGCTTCCTACCTACCCTAATCACATCTTCAGACGAAGATATGCGTGCTGCTATCACTGCTGCTCGCGAGTACCACAACAAATACCAAAACCAATCGCTAGGTTTGCATCTTGAAGGTCCGTACCTTAACGTAGCGAAAAAAGGTATTCATAGCGTTGACTTCATCCGCCCTTCTGATGACGGTATGATCGATCTAATCTGTGCTAACGCAGACATCATCGCGAAAGTAACGCTTGCACCAGAACAAAATGATCCTGAGCACATTGCACGCTTGAAAGCAGCTGGCATTGTTGTTTCTATCGGTCACACGAATGCAACTTATGCAGAAGCTCGCCAAGGTTTCGATGCAGGCATCACATTCGCCACTCACCTATTCAACGCGATGACACCGATGGTTGGTCGTGAACCAGGCGTAGTTGGTGCGATTTATGACACCCCTGAAGTCTACGCTGGTATCATCGCTGATGGTTTTCACGTTGATTACGCAAACATCCGAATCGCTCATAAAATCAAAGGCGAAAAGCTTGTTTTGGTGACGGATGCCACAGCTCCAGCAGGTGCTAACATTGATCACTTTATTTTTGTCGGTAAGAAAGTATATTACCGAGATGGTAAGTGTGTTGATGAAAATGGCACACTAGGCGGCTCAGCTCTGACTATGATTGAAGCAGTTCAGAATTCAGTTGAGCACGCAGGCATCGCTTTAGAAGAAGCTCTACGAATGGCTACGCTTTACCCAGCAACCGCAATCGGTGTTGAGGAGCGTCTTGGCCGAGTTCGAAAAGGAATGGTAGCTAACCTGACCATTTTCGATCGTGACTTCAATGTAAAAGCGACGGTTGTTAACGGACAATACGAGCAAAATTAAGCATGAATGGCGGACAGATTGGTAATGTAGATTTAGTAAAACAGCTTAACAGTGCTGCGGTATACAGGCTGATTGACCAACAAGGTCCAATCTCCCGTATTCAAGTCGCGGATGTTAGTCAGCTCGCCCCAGCGAGTGTTACCAAAATAACCCGCCAACTATTAGAGCGCGGCTTGATCAAAGAAGTCGCGCAACAAGCTTCTACCGGTGGTCGTCGAGCCATCTCGTTGACCACTGAAGTAAAACCTTTTCACTCTATCGCTGTACGATTAGGTCGTGACTATGTGCAATTCTGTTTGTACGACCTAGGTGGAACGGCACTTGCAGAAGACCAGCACGAACTTCACTATACCAATCAAGCAGACCTTATCGCAGGTTTGATTGACTTGCTAAAGGACTTCGTGAGTCGCTGCCAAGATAAAATTGACCAACTGATTGCTATCGGTATCACACTGCCTGGTTTGGTGAACCCAACCACAGGCGTAGTGGAATACATGCCGAATACAGACATCGATAACCTTGCACTGGGTGAAATCATCCGTGAAAAGTTCAATACCGCTTGTTTTGTCGGTAACGATGTTCGTGGTATGGCATTGGCTGAACATTACTTTGGTGCAAGCCAAGATTGCCAAGACTCAATTCTTGTCAGTGTTCACCGTGGTACTGGTGCCGGCATCATTGTCAATGGTCAAGTATTCCTTGGCTTCAACCGTAACGTCGGTGAAATTGGTCACATCCAAATCGACCCACTTGGCGAGCAATGCCAATGTGGCAACTTTGGCTGTCTAGAAACGGTTGCAGCAAACCCAGCAATCGTACAACGCGTTAAAAAGCTTATTGCACAGGGCTATGAATCAAGCCTTACTCAACTAGAGCACATCACAATCGATGACGTTTGTACTCATGCGATGAACGGCGATGAACTTGCTAAGCAAAGCTTAGTGCGCGTAGGCAACCAACTTGGTAAAGCTATCGCAATTACGATTAACTTGTTTAACCCACAAAAAATCGTCATTGCCGGTGACATTACGGCGGCTGAAGAAATTGTTTTCCCAGCAATCCAGCGCAATGTTGAAAACCAATCTTTGAAGACTTTCCATAACGAACTTCCGATTGTTGCTTCTCATATTGATAAGCAACCAACAATGGGCGCATTCGCAATGATAAAGCGCGCCATGTTGAACGGAGTTTTGTTACAAAAGTTACTAGAAGACTAAGTTTATACAACCAATTGAGTTACAATCTCGGGCTGTGGTTTCACAGCCCGTTTTTGTATATCAGGAATATAGCTCAATAGTATGGAAATTATTCTAATTACAACGGCGTTTCTCGCCGGCTTCATCGCTCTAAAATGTAACCTTCCTCCCTTGGTTGGTTTCCTACTCGCAGGCTTCGGTCTTCACGCGTTTGGCTACCAAAGTAATGACGTCATTGTTACGCTTGCTGATCTTGGTGTGACCTTGCTGCTTTTCACTATTGGTCTAAAATTGGACGTAAAAACGCTACTTTCCAAAGAGATTTGGGGTGGCGCAACCGCGCACAATATTCTTTCTACCCTTTTCTTTGCGCTGGTTCTCGTTGGTCTAAAACTGCTCGGTTTGTCATCACTGGCCACTATGGAACACAGCCAGATTCTGTTGTTGGCTTTCGCTCTGTCTTTTTCTAGTACTGTCTTCGCGGTAAAAACCCTGCAAGAAAAAGGTGAGATGAATGCGACTTACGGCACCCTAGCAATTGGTATTCTGGTCATGCAGGATATTTTTGCTGTGGTCTTCCTTACCGCTTCAACAGGTAAAATTCCGGAGTGGTATGCGATAGGTTTGTTTGCTCTCCCTCTTATCCGCCCATTGTTCTACAAACTCCTAGATAAAGTAGGTCACGGCGAGATGCTGGTTCTATTTGGTATCTTCTTTGCGCTCGTCGTCGGGGCTGGTTTGTTTGAACTCGTCGGTATGAAGCCAGATTTAGGCGCGCTGATTTTAGGCATGTTACTAGCCGGGCATCGTAAAGCATCAGAGTTATCAAAATCGCTCTTTAATATGAAAGAGCTCTTCCTCGTGTGCTTCTTCCTCAATATTGGTTTGTCAGCATCATTGAGCTTCACTGGTGTGGGTCTTGCGCTGCTATTCATTTTGTTGCTGCCAATCAAAGGTCTGCTGTATTTCCTTACTATCAACCACTTTAAGTTCCGTGTTCGGACTTCATTACTGACGTCTCTTTCTCTTTTCAACTACAGTGAATTTGGTTTGATTGTCGGTGGACTGGCTTACAAGATGGGCTGGATGCCTAGTGACATGCTAGCGGCTATCGCTGTGGCTGTTTCGATTTCATTTATCATCTCAGCACCGTTAAATCGTCTTGGTCACCAAATCTACCAACACTCGGGCAAATGGTTACAAGAAACGGCGGCAGAGAAATTGAACCAACGAGATCAATTAATCAATCCAGGGCATGCCCAAGTATTGATCCTAGGTATGGGTCGAATTGGCACCGGTGCTTACGACGAATTACGATCTCGCTATGGCAAAGTTTCTCTTGGTGTTGAAGTAAGAGAAGAAGCTGCGCATAAACACCGCTCTGAAGGTCGCAACGTTATTTCAGGCGATGCAACAGACCCTGACTTTTGGGAACGCATTTTAGATACAGCAAACGTAAAGTTGGTCCTATTGGCGATGCCACACCACCAAGGTAACCAAACCGCGCTTGAACAGCTTCAAAGCCGAAACTATAAAGGGCAAATAGCAGCAATTGCCGAATACCCAGATCAACTTGAAGGCTTACTAGAGACTGGGGTCGACGCCGCATTCAACATCTATAGCGAAGCTGGTAGTGGTTTCGCACGCCATGTTTGCGAGCAACTTCAACCTCAATTTACACCGATGAAATAAGCATCAAACGTAACTATCCTTATTGAGCCCTCTTCTAATAAGAGGGCTTTTTTGTGCATTTTTTAAACCAAACCTTGATCTCATTCATCAGATTAAGGTTATTTTTAAACAATATCTAATCATCAAGCCTTTTTATCATTTTTTTCATCATCAAACGTTGCTTTTTTTACTAAGAATGGCAAATTGAACCCATACCGATTAAAAATTGTTTAGTTTAAAAAGGATGTTGTATGTGTTCAGTATTTGGCATTTTAGACATTAAGAGCGATGCAGCAGCATTGCGCCCTATCGCACTTGAGATGTCGAAAAAGCTTCGTCACCGCGGTCCAGACTGGTCTGGTATTTACTCATCAGAGCGCGCGATTCTTGCGCATGAACGTTTGGCGATCGTTGGTCTAAATAGTGGTGCTCAACCACTATACAGCCCTGATAAAAAACTCATCCTTGCTGTAAACGGTGAAATCTACAACCACAAAGAAATTCGTGCTCGCTACGAAGGTAAATACGAATTCCAAACTGACTCAGACTGTGAAGTTATCCTAGCGCTATACCAAGACATGGGTGCAGACCTTCTTGAAGAACTAAACGGTATTTTTGCGTTCGTACTTTACGATGAAGAAAAAGACGAGTACTTAGTAGGTCGTGACCACATTGGTATCATTCCTCTTTACCAAGGTTATGATGAACATGGTAACTACTACGTTGCATCAGAAATGAAAGCACTGGTTCCAGTATGTAAGACCGTGAGTGAGTTCCCTCCGGGTTGTCACTACGGCAGCGCAGATGCAGAACCTCAACGTTACTACATTCGTGATTGGAACGAGTACGCAGCAGTACAAGGCAACAGCACAAGCAAAGAAGAACTTACAGAAGCTTTAGAAGCTGCGGTAAAACGCCAACTAATGACTGACGTGCCATATGGCGTACTTCTTTCTGGTGGTCTGGATTCATCGATTACATCTGCTGTAGCAAAACGATTTGCAGCAATGCGTATTGAAGACGACGAAAAGTCTGAAGCTTGGTGGCCACAGCTGCACTCTTTCGCTGTAGGTCTAGAAGGAGCACCAGATCTGAAAGCCGCTCGCGAAGTTGCAGAACAAATTGGTACGGTTCACCATGAAATGACGTACACCATCCAAGAAGGCTTGGACGCGATTCGTGATGTGATTTACCACATTGAAACATATGACGTAACGACTATCCGCGCTTCAACACCTATGTTCCTAATGGGTCGTAAGATCAAAGCAATGGGAATCAAAATGGTACTTTCTGGTGAAGGCGCTGATGAAATCTTCGGTGGCTACTTATACTTCCATAAAGCGCCAAACGCGCAAGAGTTCCACGAAGAGACCGTACGTAAGCTTCTAGCTCTGAACATGTTTGACTGTGCACGTGCAAACAAATCGCTAGCGGCATGGGGTGTTGAAGGTCGTGTACCATTCCTAGATAAGGAGTTCATTGACGTAGCAATGCGTTTGAACCCTGCCGATAAGATGTGTGGCAACGGTAAGATGGAGAAGCACATTTTACGTGAGTGCTTCGAACACTACCTACCGGAGTCGATTGCATGGCGTCAGAAGGAACAGTTCTCTGATGGTGTTGGTTACAGCTGGATTGATACGCTAAAAGAAGTCGCAGAGCAAAAAGTAACAGATCAACAAATGGAGACGGCTCAATTCCGCTTCCCTTACAACACACCTACAACTAAAGAAGGTTATGTATACCGCGAGATCTTTGAAGAATTGTTCCCTCTACCATCAGCTGCGGAATGTGTTCCTGGTGGCCCATCAGTCGCGTGTTCTTCAGCGAAAGCGATTGAATGGGATGAGTCATTCCAAAACTGTGTTGACCCATCAGGTCGTGCCGTTCAAACCGTACACAACGATGCGTACTAATCGTATCACGTGTTAAATAGGGCTGAGTCACCAGCCCTTGAACACTGGTAAGTTAACACGATCAAAAAGAGGTGCATTACGCACCTCTTTTTGATCTTTCAATGAGTTGGTTTACATAAATTCCAAATCATTATTGTCAATGCTGACAGGCACTCGCTTAGAGAGCATTTGAACCAACATAATCGAACGCTTTTCACCATCTTGTTCGTGATAAATCGCATCAATCCCAGCAAACTGTCCGTTCATAACACGAACATGATCGCCTGGTTTCGGCATACATTCTGGGCTTGTCGGCTCCTCAGCACACTTTTCAATCTGTTTTAGTTCATAAACAAGATCGCCTTGAATCTCTTTTGGTTGTGCTCCGAAGCGTACGAAGTCAACGACACCTCGAGTGGAACGTACCGATGTAAAATTCGGTCCTTGTTCATAATCAAATCGAGAAAAAACATAGCAAGGGAATAATGGTTCTTCGACCTTTTGTCGCTTGCCACGTAAGATCTTTTCGACCTCCACAGTTGGGTAAAAACACTCTACTCCTTGGTTTTCAAGGTGTTGCTTCGCCCTAACTTGCTCTCCTCGTTTACAATACAATAAATACCAACGTTTCATTTTATTACTAGCCAATTATATTTTTATTTCATCCTAGCATTAAGCCTAGAACGAGTCATGGGTATTCAAGAAACCTATCAGTAAGCCTCTTAAACATAACATGCATAACTTACACTTTTTCGAAGCATTAAGAAAATAAGTCTATAGGCAAAAATGGAAAGTAAGTTTGTAACACGAACGATTCGCCGATTAAAACCCCACAAAATCAACGCGGAGCCATCATTTAATAAGGCAAATGAATCGTCACATAAAATTTTATTGTTTGTAAGTCATCAAAATGACATGTATACGTAGATTTCTTTAAAAAATGTAATAACTACTATTAGAAGAGCTTATGTCAAACCAACATCAATACTTTGGTCACCCACGTGGCTTGTTCTTATTGTTCGGTACTGAACTTTGGGAACGCTTTTCTTACTACGCAATGCGCGCCATTCTAGTACTGTATTTAACTGACACAACAATGAACGGTGGCCTTGGCTGGTCGACTAAAGATGCCCTAGACCTATACGGCATCTATACTGGACTTGTCTACATTACTCCTCTCATCGGTGGTTACCTTGCGGATAACTACTTAGGTCAACGCCGTTCTATCTTGATTGGTGGCGCGTTGATGGCAATCGGTCAATTTACACTAGCAATGCCTGCTGACGCTCTAGGTCTTGGTGCTCTACACACATTCTATTTAGGTCTTGCTCTACTTATCTGTGGTAACGGTCTATTTAAGCCAAACATCTCTACAATGGTTGGTGACTTATATCAAGAAGGTGACAACCGTCGTGATGGTGCTTTCACTATCTTCTACATGGGTATTAACCTTGGTGCATTAATCGCTGGTGTTGTTTCTGGCTCTGTAACAACTGAATTCGGTTGGAAAGCGGGTTTCGTGGCTGCTGGTATCGGTATGCTTATCAGTCTAGTCATGCAGATGACGTTTGCTCAAGCATGGCTTGGTGATATTGGTCGTGTTCCAGCTGCAAAACGTGATCTAGCGATTAAAAAATCTTCTCAAAAAGAACCGTTAACAAAAGAAGAAACGGATCGCATCAAAGTAATCCTAGTGATGAGCCTATTCACTATCGTATTCTGGGCAGGCTTTGAACAAGCTGGCGGTCTAATGAACATCTACACTCAGCAATACACAGATCGAATGATCGGTGGCTTTGAAGTGCCTGCTGCGTGGTTCCAATCACTAAACCCATTCTTCATCATCACGCTAGCACCTGTACTAGCCGTACTATGGGTGAAACTAGGTAAACGTGAGCCAAACTCACCAGTGAAATTTGCTTTAGCGATGTTCTTCCTAGCGCTTGGTTTCCTATGTATGGTTGGTGCGGTTATTGAGCAAGGCGGTGACACTACAGTTAAGACATCCATGTTGTGGCTTGTTGGTGCATTCTTCTTCCATACTCTAGGCGAATTGTGTCTATCTCCGATTGGTCTGTCTCTTGTTACTAAACTGGCTCCGCTGCGTCTTGCTTCACTAATGATGGGTGCATGGTTTGGCTGTAATGCAATTGCAAACTACGTTGCTGGTTATGTGGGCTCTCACGTTGGTGAGCTAGGTGCACTGGCTATCTTCAGCGGTATTGCTGTAACAGCGATGGTTTCTGGTGTCATTCTTCTGTTGTTCTCTAACACGCTTGTTCGTTGGATGCACGGTGCTGAAAACACACATAGCACAGCAGAACAAATTGAAGAGCAACAAACTCAAGTTGCTTAATATATAAAGTGCAAATAAAAACAAAGGGTCGCAATTGCGACCCTTTTTGTATTCAAAGCTCTAAGTGAAAGAATGTAGGACACAGATGCTTTACAACTTTGAGCGAACCAAATCCACCATCATCTCGATGTGTAACTCGTTGTCATTTAAACACGGAATGTAGCTAAAGCTCTCACCACCAGCTTCTAAGTAAATTTCACGGCACTCTTCTGAGATCTCTTCCAGTGTCTCTAAGCAGTCAGCAGAAAAAGCTGGCGTTACGATATTCAGCTTTTTTTTACCTTGGCTAGGTAGGACTTCTAATGTCTTGTCCGTGTATGGTTGTAACCATTCTTCGCGACCAAATCGAGACTGGTAGGTCATACCAATTTGATCCTCATTCAAACCAAGGGCCTCACCAAGCAAGCGAGTTGTCTCGGCACAATGTTGAGGATAAATATCACCATTGTCCGCGTATCGCTTCGGAATACCATGGTAAGAACACAGCAAGTAATCACCCTTACCATTTGCTTCCCAATGCTCGCGTACCGACTGAGCTAAAGCTTCAATGTATTTAGGGTGATTGTGGTAATCGCGAATAAAACTAAACTCTGGCATCACAGGCATATTCTTAAATGCCTTTGTCATCCCGTCAGAAACTGCAGCTGTCGTTGTTCCTGAGTATTGAGGGTAAAGCGGCAAAACGATCACTTGTTCAACGCCTTGGGCTAATAGCGCCTCAAAACCGGTTTGCAAGCTAGGATTGCCATATGTCATCCCTAGCTCTACTGGCATGTCTAAAGCTGTGCTCAGCTTCTTTGCCTGGCGTTTTGAATACACCATGAGAGGTGATCCCTCTTCCATCCACACCGACTCATACAGCTTGGCAACTTTTGGAGAACGAACTGGAAGAATGATGCCATGCAAAATCGGGCACCAGAGCCACCGTGTCATATCAACAACACGGTGATCATGAAGGAACTGACTTAGAAAGCGTTTAACGGCTGGCGGAGTTGGCTCATCAGGCGTCCCAAGGTTGACCAATAACACGCCCTGCTTCTTATTGTTGTTTTTCATAACATCCTATTCATGGTAAACGGCTTGATTTGTACGGCATATCTAAGAGAAAAGTTCATCGTACTAACAGGCAGAATAAAAAAAGCGACCCAAAGGTCGCTTTTAAATATATCAAAATATTAAATTTTGCCGTTAGCAAATTATGCTAGCGCTTTCTCAATATCTGCGCTTACTTCTGCAACTTGCTTAGTGCCGTCGAATTTAAGGTACTTAGTGTTGCCAGCTTCTGCTTCTTTGCCGTAGTAGTTGATCAGTGGTGCAGTTTGCTCGTGGTAAACGCCTAGACGTGCGCGTACTGTTTCTTCTTTGTCGTCATCACGAACAACAAGATCTTCACCAGTTACGTCATCTTTACCTTCCACTTTTGGTGGGTTGTAAACAACGTGGTAAGTACGACCAGAAGGAAGGTGAGCACGACGACCAGCCATACGCTCAACAATCACATCATCAGCTACGTCAAATTCAATCACGTAATCTACGTCAACGCCCATTTCTTTTAGGCCATCAGCTTGAGGGATAGTGCGAGGGAAACCATCTAGTAGGAAACCTTTTTCGCAATCGTCTTGAGCAATACGCTCTTTGATTAGACCAAGGATGATTTCATCAGAAACTAGCTGACCAGCGTCGATAACAGCTTTAGCTTGTTTACCAAGCTCTGTACCTGCTTTGATAGCAGCACGAAGCATATCACCAGTAGAGATTTGTGGAATACCGTATTTATCCATGATGAAGTTTGCTTGTGTGCCTTTACCTGCACCTGGAGCACCTAGAAGAATGATGCGCATGATTTATCCTCTTTAATATTTAAGATTTATACCGAAGCTCACAATAGCTGGACTTCTAGGAATCACCCTCAAAGCACTGGCAACGATAAGTTTCGGTATAACGTTTAGGCGAGCCAAAATACACGCCTTATTACTCACATTCAAGTGTTGAGATTCTAACACAGGTTCACTGTGCAATGAGCAGATTAAGACTAAAGAATGTTAGCGATGCCAGCTTTCCTGTCTTATTGATTACTAACTCAACACTTAAAGTGTGAATCTATGCGTTTACAAACAAAAAGCTCGCATTTCGCGAGCTTTTTAGTGGTATTTAGTTATTAAACCTTAGTCAAAAGCTTATTGATGGCACCTAAGAATTGAGAAGGATCTTCCATCGAGCCACGCTCGGCTAACATTGCCTGACCCAGTAACACTTCTACCCAGCGACCAAACGCTTCTTCGTCTGCTTCATCCGCCATTCGCTTCACGAGCTCATGTTCAGGGTTGATTTCGAAGATGTACTTCACTTCTGGTACCGCTTGACCTGCAGCTTCAAGAAGCTTCGCCATTTGCGTCCCCATTTCGAAATCGTCCGTCACCACAACAGCAGGTGTTGTTGCAAGCTTGAAGGTTGTACGAACTTCTTTTACGCGGTCACCTAGGTAAGACTGAGTGCGCTCAACAACAGACTTAAACTCTTCTTCTGTTTCTTTCTGTTTTTCTTTTTCTGCTTCGTCTTCGAACTTGCTCAGATCCAGACCCGCTTTGGTGATCGATTGGAACTGCTTGCCGTCAAACTCTGTCAGGTAGTTCATCAACCACTCATCAATTCGATCGAACATCAAAATAACTTCAATGCCTTTCGCCTTAAATTGCTCTAGGTGCGGACTGTTCTTCGCCGCTGCGTAGCTGTCTGCTGTTAAGAAGTAAATCTTATCTTGACCTTCCTTCATGCGTTCAACATAAGAAGCCAAACCAACAGATTGCTCAGCTGAGTCCACTTCAGTAGATGCGAAGCGCAATAGACCGGCAACTTTCTCTTTGTTTGCCATGTCTTCAGCAGGACCTTCCTTCATCACCTGACCAAACTCTTTCCAGAATGATTGGTATTTCTCTTCGTCATTCTTCGCCATGCGCTCCAGCATTGTCAGTACACGCTTAGTACAAGCGTTACGCAATGACTGAGTCACTTTGTTGTCTTGAAGAATTTCACGAGAAACGTTCAGTGGCAGATCGTTCGAATCAATTAAGCCGCGGACGAAACGCAAGTAAGACGGCATAAACTGCTCTGCGTCATCCATGATGAATACACGTTGTACGTATAATTTCAGACCCGACTTGTGATCGCGGTTCATCATGTCCCAAGGTGCCTTCGCTGGAATGTAAAGCAAGCTTGTGTAATCGTTCTTGCCTTCTACGCGGTTATGACTCCAAGTTAGAGGATCTGCAAAGTCGTGAGAAACGTGTTTGTAGAACTCTTGGTATTCTGCTTCAGAGACGTCTGATTTGTTGCGAGTCCAAAGTGCTTGAGCTTTGTTGATTTGCTCCCACTTCTTCTCACTTGTTTCGTTGCCTTCCTCATCGCGAACAGCAGTTTGGATAGAAACTGGAATACCGATATGGTCGGAGTATTTGCTGATCACGTCACGTAGACGCCATTCATTTAAGAATTCTTTCCCTTCTTCACGCATGTGAAGCACGATATCAGTACCACGAGATTCTTTCGTGATCGTCTCAATAGTGTATTCGCCTTCGCCCGCAGAATGCCATTGAACCGCTTCATCTGCAGAAATACCTGCGGCACGAGTGCGTACCGTCACAGCATCAGCAACAATGAATGCAGAATAGAAACCCACACCAAACTGACCAATAAGCTGAGAGTCTTTGCTCTGCTCATCGGATAATTTAGAGAAAAACTCTGCTGTACCTGATTTTGCAATGGTACCTAAATGTTCAATCACATCATCACGGCTCATACCGATGCCGTTATCAGAGATTGTTAGTGTATTAGCACTTTCGTCAAACGCCAGCTTAACACCCAGATCCGCGTTACCCTCATATAAATCTGGGTTAGATAGCGCTTGGAAACGAAGCTTATCTGATGCGTCAGACGCGTTTGAAATCAGCTCGCGTAGGAAAATCTCTTTGTTTGAGTAAAGAGAGTGAATCATCAGATGAAGTAGTTGTTTTACTTCTGATTGAAAGCCACGAGTTTCTTTGTTTTGTGATACGGTTTCGCTCATGTTTGCTCCATAACATCTAAACTAAAAAGACTTTTAATGACAAAGTCCTAACCGCCACCTTAAAAAAGCAGCATTACTAAGATGTCATTTAACATGTGGCTGACAAATGTAAATTCAAGGTCAATATTGCTAAAAACGGTGTTTTTTTAGAAAATTTTAATTATCCTACGTCCCTAAAAGCATCTAAAACGTAGCACATGTCTTTTTGCGCACGCCTTATTATGTGACGCAAATCACTTATAATTACAGAATCATCCATCTAAGAAGAACTAAATGACTAACATCGGCACCAAATTTCTGCTTGCTCAAAGATTTGTCTTTGACCCAAATAGTAATTCGCTCGCTGACCAACAAAATGGCAACGAAGTTGTACGATTAGGAAGCAACGAAAGCCGTATTCTACTCATGTTGGCAGAGAGACCCAATGAAGTGTTAACGCGTAACGAGCTTCACGAGTTCGTATGGCGGGAGCAGGGTTTTGAGGTGGATGACTCAAGCCTTACTCAAGCGATTTCCACTCTACGTAAAATGTTGAAAGACTCTACGAAGTCGCCTGAATTTGTAAAAACGGTGCCAAAGCGCGGTTACCAACTGATTTGTTCAGTTGAACGTTTAAGCCCACTATCTTCTGAAGCAGCACTCACCGATGTTGATGCTCAAGAGGAAGAAAATGAAGCTCCAGTCGTTGACTTAGAGCAATTCGCAGAGCCCACTGCTGAGACAAAAGCAGAAACAGCCGTCGAACAAGCACCGACAGCTCAACCATTAAAATCTGCACCTGCACAAAAGAACACAAACTGGTTATTCAGAATCATCGTGTTAGTTGCCCTGCTACTTCCTGTTGGCGTGTTAATGCTAACCAACCCTGCAGAATCACAATTTCGTCAAATTGGTGAATATCACAACGTGCCAGTGATGACACCGATCAACCACCCTCAATTAAACAATTGGCTGCCGTCCATTGAGCAATGCATTCAACGCTATGTTGAACACCATGCTGCTGAGTCTTCACCAGTCGAAGTCATTGCAACAGGTGGTCAAAACAATCAATTGATTCTGAACTACATTCACGACAGTGATCATTCATATGAGAATGTAACACTGCGTATTTTTGCTGGTCGTAACGACCCAACTGACATCTGCAATTAAGGGAGGCTGAAATGAAGATAAGAATAGCATCTGCGGTTTTAGCCGTATCCATCCTTTTTAGTGGTTGGTTGTACTGGGGTAGTGACCTTAAAGTTGAGCAAGTCCTTACGTCAAATGAGTGGCAATCAACCATGGTGACACTTATTACTGATAACTTGCCAGATGATACCGTAGGTCCGCTACGCAAAGTCAACGTTGAGTCGAATGTGAAGTACCTACCTAATGGTGACTATATTCGCGTGGCAAACATCAAGCTATTTGCACAGGGCTCAAACGTCGAGTCTACGATCAATATCTCTGAAAAAGGTCGTTGGGAAGTCAGTGATAACTATTTGCTGGTCTCTCCTTCTGAGTTCAAAGACATCTCCGCATCACAATCTAAAGATTTTTCGGAGTCTCAACTTCGTCTTATCACTCAAATCTTTAAGCTAGATGCTGAACAGAGTCGTCGTATTGACGTCGTTAACGAAAAAACTCTACTACTGACTAGCCTGAATCACGGTTCTACGGTACTGTTTAGAAACTGATTTTGATTCGATAAGAAGGGGGCAAGATGCCCCCTTTATTTTGCATATGGATTGGCTAGACACCCTCACCCTCTTCTTCGGTTCCCTTGTCGCAAATACGCTTGCTTCACTCTCTGGCGGTGGTGCGGGATTACTGCAGTTTCCACTTCTTATCTTTCTTGGTCTTCCCTTTTCTGTCGCACTAGGTACGCATAAAGTCGCTTCAGTCGCACTCGGTTTAGGCGCAGCAAGCACACACCTTAAAGCCGGTACGATTAAACCAAAAGTCGCCCTCTATCTCATACTCACCGGCAGTATTGGCGTGGTGATTGGCGCTAATCTCATTGTACAAATCCCAGATGGCATTGCTGAAAAAATGCTTGGCGCGATGATCTTAGCTCTTGGTATTTACTCTCGATTTAAGAAAGAGCTCGGTCAAACGGAAACTAAAACGCATCGTGACAGTGCCGGTTGGCTTATTGGTGGACTGGGTTTACTGCTGATTGGGATTGTAAACGGCTCACTCACAGCAGGTTCTGGGTTGCTTGTGACACTCTTTCTTGTCCGCTGGTTTGGTTACGATTACAAGCAAGCGGTAGCTTACACCATGATTTGTGTCGGTCTGTTTTGGAATGGCATTGGAGGTATTGCCGTTGTGCAAGCTGGTGCTCCTATTCATTGGGCTTGGTTACCTGTTTTATTATTCAGCTCATTTCTAGGTGGCAGCTTAGGCGCATGGGCAGCAACTCGATACAGCAATCGCGTCATCAAAGTTGCCTTTGAAGTGCTCACCTTCGCCGTTGGAATCAAATTGCTTCTCTGACGTTTTAAAAAATTTGAAATTAAGGAATTCGGAAATGGATAAAGCCATCATTGACATTTATTACTGTCGCCAGTGCAATTGGATGCTACGTTCAACCTGGCTCTCACAAGAGCTATTACATACCTTTAGTGAAGAAATAAAAACGATGAGCTTGCACCCAGATACGGGCGGTCGGTTCGAAATCTTTTGTAATGGAACCCAGATTTGGGAGCGTAAGAAAGATGGTGGCTTTCCTGAGGCGAAAGTCCTCAAACAACGTGTTAGAGACATCATCGACCCAGAACGCGATCTAGGACATTCAGACACAAAATAGGGAGCCATTCGCTCCCTTTATCTTTTCTTTACTCGCAAGGCTATTAAATCGTAGTTTGTGCTAGTACTTCGCCTTCTGGAGTTTGAACCGTTAGCGTATTACCTTCGAGTAAACCATAACTGCGTGGTAAGCCATTTCTCGGGAACGTCATTGAGCCCGGATTGAAAATGATGGCACCATCTTGCATCTCTGCCACAGGAACATGAGTATGACCATGGGCAATGATGTCGCCCTCACGCAACGGCGGTCGCTTTGTGGTGTTGTATAGGTGACCATGAGTCAAGAACATACGCTTGCCGGACTCTAACAGAAGCCACGCATACTCCGTCATCATTGGGAAATTTAACAGCATCTGATCCACTTCACTGTCGCAGTTACCGCGCACAGAGATAATGCGATCACTGTATTGATTCAGCAATTCTGCCACTTGTGGTGGGTTATAGCCTTCTGGTATTGGATTTCTTGGTCCGTGATTAAGCGTATCGCCCAATAAGATTAGGTGCTCTGCACCAGAGGCTAAATAAAGCTTGATGGTTTCTTCTGTGGCTGGCAAAGAACCGTGCAAGTCTGAGGCAAAAAATAGTTTCACGACATCGTCTCCTCAAAATGTATGAGGGTATTCTACGGCATTCCTATAGAAGCTCAACCACAGTGAAACCTCTAATGACCACGCAACATTTCCACCAGCATCGGAACCAGGTAGAACCACGCGACATAACCAACGCCCACTAAGACAATCATCCAGAAAATGAAGGACAAGAACTTTGACTTAGCAAGATGGTTAAGTGGATCTGGCTCTCCGCAGCCAGGACAAGTATGAGCTCGTTTTGAAATTTGTTTCTCGCACACAGGACAAGCAACTAGCGGCATGACATGACATCCTCAATTATTTCTTTAATTCTCAAAGGATAAGCCTCAGATCGAGGATATGCAATGGCACTAATACGCTAATCTTCTTAGCTAGGCAAAATGTCGCTGACCTGAGAAATTATCTTTACCAGCAGCGCGCGAACCACACTCAAAACCGTCGCTATACTTCTTCCCGAGCCATACCATTGATAACAATATTGTTATAACTCACCATGCCAATGACCTCTCCATTTTCAATGACTGGCGCGCGGCTGATACCAAAACGCTCAAACAAACGCGCACAATATTTCACATTCATATTGGGGTCGACGGTTAACGCAGGTTTGGTCATGATTTCATAGATGTTGGTGCGTTGTGGTGAACGGTTTTTTGCCAACACTTTTTTCGCTATGTCGTTCATTAAGACGATGCCATATTCATCATCGTCATCACGCTTTTTCACCACCAGCGCTTTCACTTCACTCTTCCTCGCTAGCGTGATCCCTTCGTGAACCGTAATCAACCCATCGACAATGATGTATGTTGCCGCCATTACGTCTCTGACTCTAATCAGCTCATGACTACTCATAACTCATCCTCTACCACTTTAGTTAGCTTCTCGACTTGGTGTGCGACACCGACAGCATCCTCGACATCAATCTGCACGGCAATCCCTTGACCGGATTCCTGATCGAACTCTCCAACGTCACTGATGGTTTCTAAAATGTGTCTCGACAAATGCTCCTCTACAACAAATAACAGCACATCTTTTTGCACCTCCAAGGTTAATCCAAAGAAAGTTCGTTTCTGGTTTAAACCTTGTCCTCGGGCATTGTTGATCACCGTAGCCCCCGTAGCTCCTGCATCTCTTGCTGCATCGAGCACCTTGTCGGTTTTGCTGTCTTCAACAAAGGCCAAAATCAATTTAAAGCGCATTTTCTTTTTCCTCCGCGGTTCCTTTATTCAACCACTGGGTAATCTGGGCATAGCCCATCACAGAAATCATTGGAAACAGGCTGGCAAACGCTATCAAGCCAAAGCCATCTATCATTGGGTTTCGTCCTGGTACGGTTGAAGCTAACCCCAACCCAAGCGCGGTCACTAAAGGTACGGTCACCGTCGAGGTAGTAACACCGCCTGAATCGTAAGCCAAAGGTACAATCAACTTTGGCGCATAGAAGGTTTGAATCACCACTACGATGTAACCGGCGATAATGTAGTAGTGAATAGGATCACCAACGACAATCCGATAGCTGCCTAGAGCAATACCAACTGCCACCCCCAAAGCAACGGCAACGCGCAATCCATTCACACTAATACTGCCACCAGAAACCTGATTTGCCTTTATCGCCACTGCAATAAGAGAAGGCTCTGCGATTGTCGTGCTGAAACCGATAAAGAAAGCAAAGATATACACCCAGTAGTAGTCTACCCAACTTAAGGCTTGACCGATGGATACTTTAAACTCGCGTAGAAATGCAGGGGCAGTAAGCTGCGTTGCCATGGTTTCACCCAACGGAAACAGCGCCATTTCTAACCCAAGCAAAAACAGCGACAAACCGAGGATAACGTAGGCAAATCCAAGCAGGACTTTAGGCAAGTTAGAGATGGGACGTCGTAATACTGCAAGCTGGAAGCCAAAAATAATGGTCGCTATCGGGATCACGTCACTGATAGTAGAAACAAAGGTATCGAAGAAGTGCTCAAACGAAATCATGCCACCACCATCCCGTATACCATCACAAACATCATTGGTAGCAATGAGGCAAAGGCGATCAAACCAAACCCATCAATCATAGGGTTTCGCCCTTTAATCGCGGAAGCGAGCCCAACGCCAAGCGCTGTGACCAAAGGAACCGTGATGGTGGATGTCGTCACTCCTCCAGAATCATAAGCCACCCCAATGATTGATTCAGGCGCAAATCCCGTTAGTATCACAACGCCAATATAACCGCCTATGATCATGTACTGAATCGGCCAGCCCTTGAGAATTCGCAACACGCCGAGCACAATCGCTACACCTACCGACAAGGCAACCGTTAAGCGTAATCCATCTGCGTACTCTTCCATAGATTGTTCTGTATTGGCAATCATGCCCCCTTCAGCCGCAACTTCTGATGCTTCCTCTGCAACAGCGGTCAAGGCTGGTTCTGCAATGGTGGTACCAAAACCCAAGCAGAACGCAAAGATCAGTAACCAGAAAACGCTGCCTTTATTAGCAAACGCTTGTGCCATATTTTCCCCAATGGGAAACAAACCAAGCTCTAACCCAAAGATAAAGAAGGTTAAACCGAGAATAACCAGAAGAAGACCAAATAGAATAGAGACGAGATTAGGCAGCGGTTCCTGAAGTACGACCAACTGAAAAAAAGTGATGACAATAACAATAGGTAGCAAGTCACGAGCACTACTGAGCAACGCTCTAAATAGAGCAACAAATGCCTCCATACTCCCTCCTACCTACTGACTGTTATTCTCCTTTAAGTTCAGCATGACACAGTTTCCCTAAGCTAAGTGTGAGCTTTGCTAAAGGCTTGATAACATTTTGTTACATTCTTTCAAATTGTGAACTTCGCATCGCTTCCCAACAAAATGCTTCTAACTCCTTAGGAACTAATAATAAAATCGACACTGCAAGTCATTGATATGATCACGCTAGGCGTATAACGACTATAATGTTTGAATAGTTTTACCATCAAAGGGATGACATGAAGATACTACTGACCGGCGGCACAGGCTTTATTGGCTCAGAGCTACTTAAGTTACTGACCACTCACCAAGTCATTTTGCTTACGCGTAACCCAGAGCAAGCAAAACAAAGACTTAATCATGCCGATGTCGGTAATATTGAATATCTCGACTCCCTTGATTCACTTGAAGATCTTAATGATGTTGATGCCGTGATTAACCTCGCAGGTGAACCGATCGCAGACAAGCGCTGGAGCAAGGAGCAGAAAGAGATCATTTGTAACAGCCGTTGGAAGGTTACCGAACGTATTGTCGCACTGATCCACGCAAGTACAGAGCCACCATCGGTGTTCATCAGTGGATCTGCCGTTGGTTATTACGGCGACCAGCAAGACCATCCTTTTGATGAGTGCTTACACGTCAATAGCGAGGCGTTCGCTCACTCCGTTTGTGCTCGTTGGGAGCAGATAGCAAAACGCGCAGAATCCGAACAAACCCGAGTATGCTTGTTGCGTACTGGCGTTGTCCTTGGTCCAAATGGTGGCGCACTTGCCAAAATGATTTTGCCTTACAAACTAGGTTTAGGGGGACCATTGGGTAGCGGTAAACAATACATGCCATGGATCCATATTTTGGATATGGTTCGTGCCATTATGTACTTGCTTGAAACGCCACACGCTCATGGTGAATTCAACTTATGTGCTCCCCACCCTGTTAGCAATCGAATCTTTAGTGGCACACTGGCGAAAACGCTAAAACGTCCACATATTCTCTTCACCCCTAAATGGGTGATGAATATGGCGATGGGAGAATCCTCTTGCTTACTGTTTGATAGCATTCGCGCCAAACCGAAAAAGCTGACCGAATTGGGTTTTCAATTCAGCTACTCTCGCGTCGAACCTGCACTCAAGAACTTGCTTCAAGATCGAAGTTATTGAATCATAAGGCTCACTATACTTTCGTGAGCCCTCTAATATGAAAAAATCCATTCTTATCACCGGATGCTCCACTGGCATCGGCTACGTTTGTGCCCATGCTTTGAAAAAAGAGGGCTTCCACGTGATTGCCTCCTGCCGGCACGAACAAGATGTCGAACGCTTAACAAGCGAAGGACTAACCTGTATTCAATTGGATCTTAACGATTCTGAAAGCATCTCTTCGGGAGTCAAGCAAGCATTAACACTAGCCGACGGAAAGTTATATGCCGTATTCAATAACGGGGCATATGGTCAGCCTGGCGCGCTAGAAGACTTGCCGACAGAGGCGCTCCAAGCTCAGTTTCAAACCAACTTTTTTGGCTGGCATCAGTTAGTCAGAGAAGTACTGCCACATATGCGCAAACAGGGTGAAGGAAGAATCATCCAAAATAGCTCTGTGCTTGGGTTTGCAGCCATGAAATATCGTGGTGCCTACAATGCCTCTAAGTTCGCACTCGAAGGCTGGACCGACACACTACGTTTGGAATTGATGGACACCAACATCAAAACCGCACTGATAGAGCCGGGACCTATTGAAACCCAATTTAGACATAATGCATTAAAAGCCTTCGAGCGATGGATTGATGTCGAGAACAGCCCACACAAAGCCGCTTACGAAGGTCAGAAGCAGCGTCTAGATAACGACAAGTCGAACAATAGATTTGTGCTTCCTGCAGAATCTTGCATCGAGCCAGTGCTTCATGCGCTCACAAGCGATAAACCAAAAATCCGCTACCGCATTACAACGCCAACTAAAGTATTTGCCGTGTTAAAGCGCCTATTACCGACGCGTATTCTTGATAAGATTCTGCAACAAGCAGCATAAAAACTTTTTATCACAATGTAATTTTACCGTAACAATGTGATGTCATTATGAGCATGTAGGTTAAGAAAGCCTCAATGTTCGAATCAATTTCTAAGTTAGTATCTTCATCTATCGAGCCTGAACACGATGTTGATACTCACTTTAGATTTGGTATCGCCACCCTTTCTGTTTTGTATTTACGCGAGACAATAATGACATTAAATCAGCTCAACTGGCTTAGTGTGGGTGTAGTGTTGACTGTGTTCATCCTATTTTGATACCTCACCCAGCACACAAAGATAATGTCTAACAAGACTCCCTAATTCGTGCTGGAATAGCCAAAGTTTTATAGCACTTTCGCTTGCTATCAGGATTACGCTGCTTCGGCAGCGTTTTTCCTTTCTATCGCTTGAATTTCCCAAATATCAACTCCATATCTACAATCAACGACAAGAAACAAAAAGCAAGGACACTCTGATGCAATCCCCATTTATCGTTGAGTTAACAGAACAAAATTTCCGCGAGACTCTTGAAGGGTCAATGAACACGCCAGTGTTGATCCACTTCTGGGCGAGTGCTCAACCAGAAAGTGCGCAAGTGATCCCTGAGCTACAAATGCTAACTCAACAATACAACGGTGCATTCACCCTTGCTCTATTGAACTGTGAGCAGCAACCAGCTTTAGCATCACAGTTTGGCGTACAAGTCTTACCAACTATCGCGTTGTTTATGAACGGTCAAGCGGTAGATGGTATGGGTGGTCCTCAGCCGATTGATGCCATTTCAGCCATGCTGCAAAAACACCTCCCAAGCCAAGACGAAATGCAGTTAAAGCAAGCAAGCGAGTTGCTCCAACAAGGCGAACATGCTCAAGCTCTAGCTATTTTGCAAACCCTTTCAGAAGATCTGCAAAACCGCGGTGATGTAAAACTAGCGATGGCAGATTGTTTGCTAGAAACCAAACAATTTGAATTGGCACAAACGCTATTGAGTGCAATCCCACTGGAATATCAAGATAACTACTATAAGGGATTGATTGCCAAGTTAGATCTGCACCTCCAAGCGGCAGATAGCCCAGAGCTTCAACGCCTTGAACAAGAGCTAGCCGCAAACCCAGATAACTTCGAATTGGCATGTGAGCTTGCAGTTCAATACAACCAAGTTGGTCGCGATGAAGAAGCGTTGGAGCTACTTTGGAATATTTTAAAAACCAACCTCGGCGCACAAGACGGTGAAGTGAAGAAAACTTTTATGGATATCTTAAGTGCATTGGGTCAAGGCAATGCATTAGCAAGTAAATTCCGTCGTCAGTTGTACTCTATTCTCTACTAATTAAAGTACTAACCTGCTGAATTAAAAATATAAAAAGGTCGGATTAATCCGGCCTTTATTCTGTCTATAATTTATCGAGGCTCTCATTTCTACGATTGTGTCATAAGCCTAAATGAGTAAAAATGAAACAAACATTATGCACTTAAGGGAATAGAACATGCCAATCGACTCATTGATCACCATCGGGATCTTAGTTGTACTAGCCATTATTGTCCTCGCTTCTGGGATCAAAACCGTACCACAAGGGAACAACTGGACCGTCGAACGCTTCGGACGTTATACCCACACCTTAAAGCCAGGTCTAAACCTAATCATTCCTTTCGTTGATCGCGTAGGTCAAAAAGTCAACATGATGGAACGTGTACTGGACATCCCGGCACAAGAAGTCATCTCAAAAGACAATGCGAATGTTGTTATCGATGCAGTCGGCTTTGTCCAAGTCATCGACGCAGCCAAAGCGGCGTATGAAGTCAACGATCTAGAACACGCTATCCGTAACCTAACACTAACGAACATTCGTACCGTGCTCGGCTCAATGGAATTGGATGAGATGCTTAGCCAGCGTGACATGATCAACACCAAATTGCTCTCTATCGTTGACCAAGCAACCAACCCTTGGGGCGTAAAAGTAACTCGTATCGAGATCAAAGACGTTCAACCACCAGCAGATCTAACAGCAGCAATGAACGCTCAGATGAAAGCAGAACGTAATAAGCGTGCTGAAATCCTAGAAGCTGAAGGGATACGTCAAGCAGAAATCTTACGAGCAGAAGGTCAAAAACAATCGGAAATTCTGAAAGCGGAAGGTGAAAAGCAATCGGCGATCTTACATGCGGAAGCGCGTGAGCGTGCAGCTCAAGCAGAAGCAAAAGCGACTTACATGGTATCTGAAGCAATCGCTAAAGGTGATGTTCAGGCGGTTAACTACTTTATTGCCCAAGGTTATACCGATGCACTGAAGAGTATCGGTCAAGCGGAAAATGGTAAGATCATCATGATGCCGATCGAAGCGACAGGTCTAATGGGCTCAGTCGCGGGTATTGCTGAAATGTTCAAACAAAGTAAGGACTAAGGATTGCCTATGGATTTATTTAGCCTATTAGAAAGCGTGTCATTCTGGCATTGGATTGCGCTTGGTTTAGCCTTGCTCGCTGTAGAGCTATTGGGCACAGCAGGCTATTTTCTTTGGCTAGGCATTTCCGCCCTGATCGTTGGCGCTATCCTATCTTTCTTGCCAATGAGTTGGCAGATGCAGTGGCTTGCCTTTGTGGCTTTCAGTTTGGTTACCACTTGGCTATGGTGGAGAAAGCAATGGTCCAAGGATCGCAAAAGTGATCAAGCCAGAGATCTCAATCAAAAACATAAACAGCTGATAGGTAATATTGTCACGCTCGAAGAAGATTTTCACATTGGAATGAATCGTCTTAGAGTGGCAGATACAACGTGGTCAGCTGAATGCGAACACGAATTGCCGACGGGAACTCGGGTCGAAATTATCGCCGTAGACGGCATAATTTTGAAGGTTAAACCGGTTTCTCGCTGATTTGTGTCAAAATAAAAGGGTGCTCAGCATCCTTTTATTTCCTTTCCATGACTAATGCTTTTATTTCATCTACTTATTTAAATTAACCACAAAAATTAAGTAATAGAAATATTATTAATATTCTCTCCTTTATCAAAACAGATCCTCCTACTAAATTAAAATTTCAAGCACATAGATAAATATATCCCAAGATTTAAAATCTAAATTCATTTTAAAAAATAAAACACTGTTGAATTAATTTTTGATCTTTCTAGGTCTCTATACATACTTAACGCATAAGCATGGCAATTAAATGCTTATATTTTTTTAAGGTAAGTAAGAGGATGTACTATGAAGAAGTGTTTTTTGTTTTTAGCGTGCAGCGCGTTTGCGTTTTCTTCATTCGCCTATAACAACGGGAATGGAGGCACCACAAATCTAGGACCTATCGTTGAATGTGTTTTACCAAGTGGCGATGTTGCCCATCTACCTAGTGAGATGTGCCGCTTTCAAGGTGGTTCATGGGACAACTAAATCGTAGGTTAGATTAAGGAGCAGAACGCTACGCTTTAATATTTCCCACCTATACAACGAACTCAAGTAATTAAGTGAAATTAAAAAGAAAATACATTCTAGATTACAAGGTAAATAATATGAAACTGGTAACTGGATTATTAGTCGCTATCGCTGCATTAATGCCATTGACTTCGCTAGCAAATGGCGCTTCTGGTGGTAGAACATTAGCACCAGAAATAAAGTGTGAATTGCCCAACGGCAACGTACACATGCTTCCTCCCCTATATTGCAAAATGTATGACGGAAAAGAAGTAAAATAAAAAAGGAGCCGATTGGCTCCTTTTTCTTAACTTCTAAATATTAGTGGAAGCTGTATGGGATAAGAACTTGTAGACGTAGGTCTGTCTCATCCGCGTCTGCTGCACCAGCAAACTCGTCACGCTCTAGGATAGTACCGTGTAGACGCACGGTTGTACCTTTAAGAGAACCGCTTTGTAGAGAGTAAGAAACTGTTGCGTTAACTGCGTACTCGCTCTCGTAATCCCAGTCACCAGATGCGCCGCTTGCTGCAGAGTCTGCACCAGAACCGTAGCCGAAGCCTAGGTAGTAGTTCCAGCCGTTACCTTGGTTGTAAGATAGACGGTTGTACCAAGCTAGCTCGCCAGCTTTGTTCCAGTCAGATAGAGCATCCCACCATTGTGACCAAGTACCATTATTCATACCGTAAGTATGGATTGTACGAGGAACGAAATCTGAACGGTTGTCTGTGTCTGTGTAACGTAGTTCAGACATCCAAGACAGTTTACCGAACGATTGGTTTAGAGATAGACCAGTGTGGAAACCTAGACCATCGTATTTCACATCGTCATCAACACCGTAGAAGTCAAATGCAAGAGTAGTACGGTCACTTACTGTGTACTTCAAGTAAGCTTTGTATGACGTGTTATCAGTTTCGTCATGGTAGCTAGTTACTTGACCTGCACCCCAGTCGATACCGTTAGCATATTTAACGCCTGTCGCTTGACCAAGACCAACTTGGAAGAATAGAGCGTCAGTAATGTTACCATTCAAACCTAGAGAGTGTAGGTAGCTCCAAGAAGTGTCTGACCATAGTGCTGGCGCGTAGTCATCTTCGTGTAGCAACCATGGTGCTGTAAATTGGTCTGCACCAAAGTAGCTTAGGTTGAAATCACCCAGCTTCGCGTTTAGTTCGAAACCACGGTAAGTACCTGGTACGAAGCTCCAAACGTTACCGATTGTGCCATTACCACCAGCTTGCAACATACCGAAGCGAGCGTTAAAGTTTTCGCCAGTCTTAAACTTCAGAGCAGCTTTGTAAACTTTAAGTTGATCACCGTCACCTGCACCCCAGTCTAGGTTAGTACAAGTAGAGATCTCGTTACATAGGTAACCGTCTGCGCCTTTCAAGCTATCGTTGTATAGGTCGCCAGAGTAGTAAGCTGCTACGTCTGCACCTAACCAACCATCATGGTAGCCAGAAGTGAAGTCAATGATCGCGTTGTAAGATGAGTAGTTTAGACGGCTCCAGCGGTCGCCATTCTCACCACCAGGTTTACCTGTTGTACGAGTACGAGAACGAGTATCAACAACGAACATTGCATTAAGACTTGAGTCTTGCATAAATTCGTTAACTTTTTCTACATACTCACCACCAGCTGCACTTTCAGTAGATGCTGTAGCCGGAGCTACTGCAACCGCACCAAACATCGCAGCTGTTAACGCTGAAACCTTGAAAAATTTGTCCATGGAAAAAACTCCTAAAAATGGATATAGCTGTATTTTTCTATCTCGCCTTAAGTTGGCCGCCGAAGGAGAGAAGTAAATTCCTGAGTGAACCTCAATATTTCTAAATTGGTTCTTTTTAGTTCCTGCATACACACCGTGTATCCACGCTTCTAAGACTAACTTCGCATCTAAAAACATCCAAATGGAACTTATTTTTTTTCTAAAAAAATATGACCAACGCCAAAGTTCCATATAAGTTGTTGATCCAGATCTTATTTTTAACACCAAAGACACAAATCAAAGAAAAGACTTTAAATATCAACCACATAATGAAAACTCATCCATTCTATTTTGAAGTCGATCGCAGAGTTTTAGTTATAAAAGAAGAATAACGTAAGGAGAGATCCTGATCACTGAAATCAGGAAAAGTGGTATTTGAACGGTTATTGAGTGACTTTTTAATTGCCAAGAAAAAGCCCCAAGCGACTGACACTTGGGGCTTTTAGGTATTTTTTATCTTTTTTGAGGAGAGTTATTTCATCAAATTGAGTAAGTCTTGCTCAGTTTGAATCTCAATTCCAAGTTCTTGAGCTTTCGCTAGCTTAGAACCGGCATTCTCTCCAGCAAACAAAATATCTGTTTTCTTCGAAACACTACCAGTTACTTTTGCGCCTAAATTCTGTAGTGCTTCTTTCGCCTCTGAACGACCTAACTGAGAAAGCGTACCGGTTAACACCACGGTTTTACCTTCCAAAGGTAATTCGACCCCTTCCTGTGGTGTGGCGATTTCTGGCCAGTGAATGCCCTGCGCCAGTAGGTCTTGTACAACCGCTTGGTTTTTCTCTTCGCTGAAGAAAGTGGTAATGTGTTTTGCTACGACCACACCAATATCTTGAACCTCAACCAACTGCTCTTCTGTTGCTTGCTCAATGGTTTCAAGATTCTTGAAATGTTGTGCAAGGTTTGCAGCTGTAGCTTCACCGACTTCTCGGATACCAAGTGAGTACAAGAAACGTGGCAATGTTGTTAGCTTTGATTTCTCAAGAGCATTAACAACGTTGGTTGCCGATTTCGGTCCCATTCGTTCCAAGACAGTCAGTACACCTGCAGAAAGCTTGAACAGGTCAGCTGGTGTTTCGACCATCTCACGATCAACCAATTGTTCAATGACCTTCTCGCCCAATCCGTCTACATCTAGCGCCTTACGAGACACAAAGTGTTTTAACGCTTCTTTACGTTGAGCCTGACATACTAAACCACCAGTACAACGTGTAACGGCTTCACCTTCGATACGTTCAACATGAGAGCCACATACCGGACAAGCATTGGGGAATAGGATCTCGCGCGCCGTTTCTGGGCGACGTTCTTTGATAACAGAGACAACTTGCGGAATCACATCACCAGCACGACGAATCACTACTTGATCACCTACCATCACTTGTAAACGTTCAATCTCGTCTGCGTTGTGAAGAGTTGCATTACTTACTGTGACACCACCAACAAATACTGGCTCAAGCTTAGCTACTGGCGTAATGGCACCTGTACGACCAACTTGGAACTCCACATCATTTAGCGTGGTAATTTCTTCTTGCGCAGGGAATTTATACGCGATTGCCCAACGAGGAGCACGAGCAACAAAACCCAAACGCTCTTGAATTGCAATATCATCAACTTTAATGACGACGCCATCAATTTCATACGCCAAAGCTTCACGACGGTTAAGAATGTCTTGGTAGTAGGCTTTTACCTCTTCCAAGTTATCGACTCGCTTGGTTTCGGGGCACATTGGTAAGCCCCAAGATTTGATTTGTAAGAATCGCTCGTAGTGGCTGTTTGCTAACGTAGCACCTTCAACAACGCCAACACTGTAAGCATAAAAGCTCAATGGACGCGAAGCGGTAATACGTGAATCTAGTTGACGCAGACTGCCCGCCGCCGCGTTACGTGGGTTAACAAAAACTTTCTCGCCTTTTTGACGAGCGATCTCGTTAAGTTTGTCAAAACCCGCTTTTGGCATAAAGACTTCACCACGAACTTCTAGACGTGTCGGCCAGTCTTTACCCTGCAGCTTTAATGGAATTGCGCTGATGGTACGCACATTTTCCGTGATGTTTTCACCAGTAGTACCATCACCACGTGTCGCAGCCTGGACCAAGACACCATCTTCGTACAATAGACTTACAGCCAAACCGTCAAGCTTAGGCTCACAGCAGTACTGTTTGATGGTATGACCGACAACGCGATCTTGAGCGCGTTTATGAAAACCATCCAGTTCCGCATCATCAAAAGCGTTATCCAACGATAGCATCGGCACTTCATGAGTAACTTGGCTGAACTCAGACAGTGGCTGACCTCCTACGCGTTGACTTGGAGAGTCGACGGTAACCAGTTCTGGGTGTTCGGCTTCAATATCCAATAATTCACGCATCATACGATCGTATTCTGCATCTGGAATCTCTGGGTTATCTTCCACGTAGTAACGAACCGCGTGGTAATGCAACGACTCTTTTAGCTCTTCTAGTCGCTGATGTACTGATTCAGACATATTAAAGCCCCGTGTATATTCATTAATGAGGTTGGGAATCTAAGAAAAAGGGCTCCTAACGGAGCCCTATCATTATTTGGTGTTAAGGTTATGCGTTAGCAGCATTAAACTCAACTATTTGACGTCGATATGATGCTAATCGATCAGGTGTCATCAGGTTACGTTGATCATCCAGTACGTTCCCCCCCATATCGTCCGCGACTTGCTGTGCAATACGCAGCATAAGGTTGAAGTTTTGGTCTGCTTCACCATAGCAAGGGAGAGTCATAAAGAAGGAAATACCTTTCGTTGAAAACTCTGCTGGGTCACCGTGCTCTAACGTACCCGGCTGCATCATGTTTGCAACACTGAATAACACTTTACCATTGCCAGACAAGTCCACATGACGATGGAAGATATTCATTTCACCGTAAATCAAACCGTTTTGCTGAAGGCTATCGAATAGCTTAGTACCAATAAATGGCTCTTCGCCTGCACAGTGCACATTTAACACAATCACTTGCATTTCTGGCTCTGGCTTCGGCTCTTCAACCGCTACCTCTGTCATTACAGGCGCAATCTCTACTTCTGCCGATTCTGGTACCACCGTTGTTTCAAATACCGGTTCGATAATTTCTTCTTTTTCCGCGATAGTTTCGTTTTCAGCAAAAGTGTCTACTGACTCTTGTAAAACAGGCTCTACCACGTCTTCTTCTGTTTTTGTCGCAACAAAAGCTGGGATTTCTTGCTCTTCTTTATGCTCTTTCTCTTCTTTTACATCAAGAACATCATCGATCAGAGGATCAGAAGCGAATTTATTATCAAATGAATTCTCCATCCCAAAGTCTGGCTCTTTGCGATCTTTACGGATGATTTCGAAGTCGTCTTCTGGAGCAGGAGCAAAATCACGCTCTTGTTCTGGAGACTCTTTATCCTCTTGGTCAACATCCAACTTACCAAGCGGCTTGTTACCAAATTTTGCTTTGCCTTCTTTTTTGCTTGTCCACAGACCATGAAATAGCAATGCGGCGATGGCTAATGCGCCAACAACAATGAGTACGAATCGCAATTCCTGCATTATTTACTCTCAATCTACTTGTTCTACTACTCGCACATCCTTGAGCAGTAACCCAAGTGCAATAAATCCGAATGATGCTTTTACTTTACCAAAACTATATGTAGGTTTAGAACAACTTAATGCAAGAAGTTCGGTTTTTTGTTGTGATTCTTGCCACGATTCCACTTTACAAGACCCAAAATGTTAGGGCATTGAAAGAAAACCATCCACAGGTACAATGAGTTTTCACTTACACGAAACAAAATAGATATGAAGTTGAATAATCAGCCTAGAACCGGATTCGGTTACTTCCTATATGGGATTCAAATAGCACTCTCTCCGGAGATCCGTCGCTTTGTGGTTTTGCCATTACTTGCCAACGTATTACTCGTGGGTGGCGCGATTTTCTATCTATTCTCCCATCTCGATGTTTGGATCCAGAACTGGATTGGTCAGTTACCAGATTTTCTCTCTTGGCTTACCTACATATTATGGCCAATATTGGTGTTAACTATTCTCGCCACATTCTCTTATTTCTTTAGTACATTAGCTAACTTCATCGCCGCACCATTCAATGGTTTACTCGCTGAAAAAGTCGAAGAGTCCTTAACGGGTCAAAAAGTGAATGATGATGGCATGGCTGCGGTGATAAAAGATGTCCCTCGCGTGCTGGCACGAGAATGGCGAAAATTGCTTTATGTCCTACCAAAAGCAATTGGCTTGTTTCTTCTTCTGTTGATCCCTGCACTCGGGCAAACGGTTGGACCTTTCTTGTGGTTCATCTTCACCGCTTGGATGCTTGCTATCCAGTACTGTGACTATCCGTTTGATAACCATAAAGTGTCTTTCAACGAGATGCGTTACAAATTGAAACAAAAGCAAGGGAAAGCCTATGGCTTTGGAGTGTTGGTTTCGGTGTTTACCACGATTCCAATTCTTAACCTAATTGTTATGCCTGTTGCTGTCTGCGGTGCAACTGCAATGTGGGTGAACGAATTTAAGCATCAACAATAACTCACACTTTCATTCGATACGGGGAGGTTTTAGACGCCTCCCCTTTCATTTTGCTCAATTCTCGACCAACCTCATAAGATATAACTTTTTAATCCTTTTCCCTTTTTTTGAGACCGCATATTCTTCTACTCATATTCACAATATCGTGTAATGAAGGAACATCACTATGAGCAAGATCTACGAAGACAACTCTCTTACTATCGGTAACACACCTCTTGTTCGCTTGAATAAAGTGAGCAAAGGTAAAGTTTTGGCGAAAATCGAAGCGCGTAACCCAAGCTTCAGTGTTAAGTGCCGTATTGGTGCGAACATGATTTGGGAAGCAGAAAAGGCAGGTACTCTTAAGCCGGGCGTTGAGCTAGTTGAGCCAACCAGTGGTAACACAGGTGTTGCACTTGCATTCGTAGCAGCCGCTCGCGGTTACAAGCTCACTCTGACAATGCCAGAATCAATGAGCCTTGAGCGTCGTAAGCTTCTTAAAGCGCTAGGTGCAAACCTAGAACTAACAGAAGCAGCAAAAGGTATGAAAGGCGCGATCGCTAAAGCGGAAGAAATCGTTGCAAGCAATCCAGACAAATACCTTCTTCTACAGCAGTTCAACAACCCTGCCAACCCAGAGATTCACGAGAAGACAACTGGTCCAGAAATCTGGGAAGCAACAGACGGTGAAATCGATGTATTCGTAGCAGGTGTAGGTACAGGCGGTACCATCACAGGCACAAGCCGCTACATCAAAGGTGAGAAAGGCAAAGCCATCACATCTGTTGCAGTAGAGCCAGCAGAATCACCAGTAATTGCGCAAGCGCTAGCAGGTGAAGAAATCCAACCAGCGCCTCACAAAATCCAAGGTATTGGTGCAGGTTTCATCCCTGGTAACTTAGATTTAGAACTTCTAGACCGTGTTGAGCAAGTGACTTCTGAAGAAGCGATCGAGATGGCTCGTCGCCTAATGGAAGAAGAAGGCATCCTAGCTGGCATCTCATCAGGTGCAGCAGTCGTTGCAGCAAACCGACTCGCAGAACTTCCTGAATTTGAAGGAAAAACAATCGTAACAGTTCTACCAAGCTCTGGTGAACGTTACCTAAGTACAGCGCTATTTGCTGGTATCTTTACCGAGAAAGAGAACCAACAGTAATATGTGGTCAAATCAATTTTTCGTTTAAAAAAGCCCCGTTCAGGGGCTTTTTTGTTGATCCCTGCCCCACCTTTGGTAATATCAGGGTGTTTTATTTTTAGGTTCAAAATAAAGAATCTAAACCAAAAAGGTTTCAGTGTAATTACGCACGCAAACAGTTGCGTAATTACCAAACTTTTGACTAGTATCAGTTCTGACACGCTTTGAACTCTCCCGTGCTAGCGCACAAGGTGTAAAGCAGTTAAGCTAAAACTTAGTCACAAACTAACAAAAAAATACATTTATTGGGGTATATCACATGTACGAGAAGCAAGTAGAAATCACAGCAGAAAACGGTCTTCACACTCGTCCAGCTGCACAGTTCGTTAAAGAAGCTAAAGCATTCGACGCGGACATCACTGTGACTTCTAACGGTAAAAGCGCTAGCGCTAAGAGCCTATTCAAGCTACAAACACTAGGCCTAGTAAAAGGTACTCTAGTAACTATCTCAGCTGAAGGCCCACAAGCTCAGCAAGCAGTTGACCACCTAGTTGCTCTAATGGACCAACTACACTAATTCGGTCTCCTATTTCAGAAGCCATTTTGTGAAAGCAAAATGGCTTCGTTGGAAATAGACTCAAAACTAAGCTAAAACTATTCGTTAGCGCACCCATTATTCTCCCGTTTTATAAAGTTGACCAACTTAAGGTAAGGCTATGATTTCAGGCATCCTAGCATCTCCTGGTATTGCAATCGGTAAAGCACTACTACTTCAAGAAGATGAAATTGTCCTAAACACAAACACTATTTCTGATGATCAAGTAGAAGCAGAAGTTGCACGTTTCTTTGACGCTCGTAACAAATCTTCTGCTCAACTAGAAACTATCAAGCAAAAAGCGCTTGAAACGTTTGGCGAAGAAAAAGAAGCGATCTTTGAAGGTCACATCATGCTTCTTGAAGACGAAGAGCTAGAAGAGGAAATCCTAGCACTTATCAAAAACGACAAAATGTCTGCTGACCACGCGATCCACTCTGTGATCGAAGAGCAAGCAACGGCTCTTGAGTCTCTAGACGACGAATACCTGAAAGAACGTGCAACTGACATCCGTGATATCGGTTCTCGTTTCGTTAAGAACGCTCTAGGTATCAACATCGTCTCTCTAAGCGATATTGATCAAGAAGTTATCCTAGTAGCTTACGACCTAACGCCATCTGAAACTGCACAGATCAACCTAGACTACGTTCTTGGTTTTGCTTGTGACATCGGCGGTCGCACTTCTCACACTTCAATCATGGCTCGCTCTCTTGAGCTTCCAGCTATCGTTGGTACTAACGACATCACTAAGCAAGTTAAGAACGGCGACATGCTGATTCTTGATGCGATGAACAACAAGCTCGTTATCAACCCATCTGACGCTGAGCTAGAAGAAGCAAAAGCAGTTAAAGCTGCATTCCTTGCTGAAAAAGAAGAGCTAGCTAAGCTAAAAGACCTACACGCAGAAACAACTGACGGTCACCGCGTAGAAGTTTGCGGTAACATCGGTACTGTTAAAGACTGTGACGGTATCATCCGTAACGGTGGTGAAGGTGTTGGTCTGTACCGTACTGAATTCCTATTCATGGACCGTGACGCACTTCCAACTGAAGAAGAGCAATACCAAGCTTACAAAGAAGTTGCTGAAGCAATGAACGGTCACGCTGTGATCATCCGTACTATGGATATCGGCGGCGACAAAGATCTTCCATACATGGATCTTCCAAAAGAGATGAACCCGTTCCTAGGCTGGCGCGCAGTACGTATCAGCTTGGATCGTCGTGAAATCCTACGTGACCAGCTACGTGGTATCCTACGTGCATCTGCACACGGTAAACTGCGTATCATGTTCCCAATGATCATCTCTGTTGAAGAAATCCGTGAGCTTAAGAAAGCGATCGAAGAGTACAAAGCAGAACTACGCGCTGAAGGTCATGCATTCGACGAAAACATCGAAATCGGTGTAATGGTTGAGACTCCAGCTGCAGCAGCTATCGCGCACCACCTAGCGAAGGAAGTATCTTTCTTCTCTATCGGTACAAACGACCTAACTCAGTACACACTAGCGGTTGACCGTGGTAACGAGATGATTTCTCACCTATACAACCCACTATCACCAGCTGTACTTACTGTGATTAAGCAAGTTATCGACGCTTCTCACGCTGAAGGTAAGTGGACTGGTATGTGTGGTGAGCTAGCAGGTGATGAGCGTGCAACACTTCTACTTCTAGGTATGGGTCTAGACGAGTTCTCAATGAGCGGCATCTCTATCCCTAAAGTGAAGAAAGTTATCCGTAACTCTAACTTCGCAGAAGTGAAAGCAATGGCTGAAGAAGCACTTTCTCTACCAACAGCAGCGGAAATCGAAGCAGTTGTAGAAAAGTTCATTGCAGAGAAAACTCAATAATCAACTAATTCCAATGAGATAGGCGGTTAAAAAAAGTCGTCTATCTCGAAAGATTGGTATACTATAATTCGACAGAATTAAATAAAACGTTAGGAGCATGACACAATGGGTCTGTTTGACAAACTTAAGAAGCTAGTATCTGACGACAGCGCTGACGCAGGTGCAATCGAAATCATCGCACCACTTTCTGGTGAGATCGTGAACATTGAAGATGTGCCAGATGTTGTTTTCGCTGAGAAAATCGTTGGTGATGGTATTGCTATCAAACCTGCTGGTAACAAAATGGTAGCTCCTGTAAACGGTACTATCGGTAAGATCTTCGAAACGAACCACGCGTTCTCTATCGAGTCTGACGACGGTGTTGAGCTTTTCGTTCACTTCGGTATCGATACTGTTGAACTTAAAGGCGAAGGCTTCAAGCGTATCGCTGAAGAAGGTCAAACTGTTAAAGCTGGCGACACTGTAATTGAATTCGACCTAGCTCTTCTAGAAGAGAAAGCGAAATCAACGCTAACTCCAGTTGTTATCTCTAACATGGACGAAATCAAAGAGCTAAACAAGCTTTCTGGTTCTGTTACTGTTGGTGAAACTCCAGTTCTACGTGTAACTAAGTAATTTTTACTTAGCTGAACACGAAAAAAACGCTGCCATTGGCAGCGTTTTTTATTACCTGAAACTTTTGTTCCTGAGCGACATTCATCGCTGCAACCCGCTCAACTGAGCAAGCCAAGTGCCGAGCTCGGTCTCTGCTTCGCTTGGGCTAATAATGCGGTAGTCGCATCTTGCAGCACTTGTGACCGTACCATCTCCGTCGACTCACGAGCAAAATCCGTATCTCGTATCCGCCCTTTTGATTCGGTCACACTCCGGTTCACCGTGTTAAGGTTATCCATCGTGCCGCTAACCCGGTTTTGGAAGCCACCTATTTCACTTCGATGCGAGTCAACATACTTAATTGCTGCATCAATTACCCCAACTGAAAGCTGCGCCCCGCCAACAGTCGACATATCGATGTCGTCCATTGTGACTAAACCACCAGCAGTAACATCAAGCTCATCCGCCAAACTACCCTCTAACGTTACACCTTCAGGTGCATTCAGCGTCGAGGCAAAGAATTGCAGTTCATTGTTTTCAGTCACTGAGGCACTCACTATCGATTGCTGTGCATTGATGTAAGTGGCAACCTGCTCGATGCGATCTCCTAGTTTGAGCCCAATAGATTCTGTTTGGGTTTGCCCTTTACTGTCTTGGTATTCAAATTTAAGGGTTTGATTATCTTTAGTGACTCGCCAATCTTTACCGACTGCATCACCAACATAATGCTGCCCTCCCATCTCCGGGATGTGACTGCGCATATTTCGCAGTGTCAGAGAGATAGAGTTGGCATTCGCACCAATATGGAAGCTTTGCGAGCCGTAAGAACCATCAAACAGGTTTTTATCTGCAAATGTCGTCGTGATCGCGACACGATCAAGCTCATCTTGCAGCGCTACGACCTCGTATTGAATACTTTGCCGATCACTTGAGTCATTACTGCCGTTTGCCGCTTGAAGCCCCAGAGAGCGCAAGCGTTGCAATATATCACTGCTCTCATGCAAAGCGCCTTCTGCGGTTTGTGCCACCGAATACGCATCGTGCGCATTTCTCAAGGCGACATCAAGCCCTCTCGTTTGGACATTAAGAGTATTGGAGATTTGCAGACCTGCAGCATCATCACTAGCGGAATTAATCCGATAACCCGAGGTGAGGTTTCGCTGAGACTCTATGTTTTGCTCAGCCGCATGACTGAGATGTCGCTGCGTCATCATCGCAGTGACATTGGTATTTAAAGAGACCATCTAATCGATACAAACTCCTTGTCACCTATCCTATTCGGTGTCCCTAATGCGTGATTCGAATATGCAAAAAGCCAGGGATGAACCTGGCTTTTGTATCGCGTCGTATTAGGTTGATTAACCTAGTAGGCTTAGCGCTGAGTTAGGCGCTTGTTTCGCTTGCGCAAGGATTGAGCTTGACGCTTGCGATAGAATTTGTGACTTAGTCATTTGAG
>NZ_JAKRGG010000019.1:0-89712 GCF_022347645.1 Vibrio sp. MMH1-50 | reverse complement strand
AGGTCTAACCAGTGCGGAGCGGTAGTTCAGTTGGTTAGAATACCGGCCTGTCACGCCGGGGGTCGCGGGTTCGAGTCCCGTCCGCTCCGCCACTTATTCAGACAAAGCCCTAGCAGAAATGCTAGGGCTTTTTCGTATCTGACAATTCAAATTCACCTATTGGTGTATGAACTCCGCTCGTGTGTGAGTCCAATTGAGTGCAAGTCCAGCCGCTCCGCCACTTATTTAGAAACCTAGTCTCCGGACTGGTTTTTGTCATTTCTAGAGTACGATTCCCTCTTTCTAGAAAACGAGCCCGCAAAAGTTTCAGATAACCTGCAATTTCTTCCGACGCCCTACCTTAATTACTGTTATTCAGAAAAACACCACACAACGACGTGGTTCGACAGAACAACTTTTGTATTTAGATACTCATTAACTTTTCAACTAGAGCTCAGTGGTTCGTAAATTTGCTTGAGCATTAATGTTTGGACTTAGTCACACTCACATAGAACGTCTTGTCCTCGCTAGTAAAGATCTTGAGGTTTGCAAAAGTGAATCTGATAGATTTTGCTAGCCATCTTTATGCATTCCTGTAGATTTTTCTCAAGTTGAAGCTATTCATTACCACTTTGGCTGTATTTGGTTGATCGAACTATAAAAGGTGCTGGGCTAGGGAATAGAATATTGTCTAGAGGTCTAGTCGCGAACAAAGTATAAAAAAGGCAGCCAGTTGGCTGCCTTTTTTTAAGAATTGTCGCGGTACTTATTCTTGAGATGCTTTTGCTTCTTGTGGTTCCGATGAAACTTTTGCTTCCATGTCTTTCTCTGCTTGTTTCGCTTTCTCGATCATTGGCGTAATGGTGGAGCCTTGAATCAGGATTGAGAACACAACCACCGAGTAGGTCATCACCATGATGATCTCTTTCACATCAATCAATTTCTCTGGAATAACTAAGATACCCGATGGGATTGATAGTGCCATAGCTAGAGCGAGGCCGCCGCGCAAGCCACCCCAAGTTAAGATCTTAATAGACCAAGGATTATATTTTCTATAGCGCTTAAATCCGATGTAAGAAATGAACACGCTTAGATAGCGAGCAGCCAGTACTAGTGGTACTGAAATTGCCATCATGATCCAGTCTTCTTTGTGGAATTCGAACAACAGCATCGACATACCAATAAGAAGGAATAGCACGCCATTTAGGAACTCATCGACCAATTCCCAAAAGTGGTCTAGATGATCTTCACTCTCTTTAGAGAAGCCAATGAAGCGCGTCCAATTACCGAGCATGATACCCGATACCACCATCGCAAGTGGTCCAGATACGTGAAGGTATTCTGCAAATGCGTAACCAGCGGTTGGTACACCTATAGTAAGTAGTAGTTCCATTGAGTGGTCATCAGTTGCGCTGATTAGGTAATGGAAAATTAAACCTAGTACGAAGCCGTAAACGATGCCACCAATCGCTTCTTGAATGAATAGCATTGTCACACTACCTACCGTTGGAGCTTCAGTACCGAAGGCGATGGTGAATAGTGTTACGAAAATAACCAGACCAAAGCCGTCGTTAAACAGAGATTCACCTTCGATCTGTGTAGAGATTCGTTTTGGTGCATTAAGCTTTTTAACAATGGCGAGTACTGCAATCGGGTCGGTTGGGGAGATAAGCGCACCGAATAGCAGGCAGTAGACGAGGTCGAATTGAATGCCGATAGCTTGGCAGAAGCCGTAAAGTACAAAACCAATAAAGAAGGTTGAGAAGAGTGTTGCACCTAAAGCGAGTACGGTGATTTCCCATTTTTGGTCTTTGAGGTTAGGGAGTTTTATACCCAAACCACCGGCAAAAAGTAGGAATCCGAGGATACCTTTAAGAAGAAAGTCCTCGAAGTTAATGCTGGTAACCGTTTCGGTCGCTATCTCGGTGAGATGAAACCAATCATTTTGACCTGCGATTAGAATGAGGAGTGAAAGAATCATCGAACCGGCAGTGATTGCGATGGTGGTTTGCATCTTTCCTATCTTACTGTTTACAAAGGCAATAACCATTGCCGCTGCAGATAGAAAACATAAAGTATGATAGACCGACATAGAGCTCTCTATTTGTAACATTTTATGAATGGAATTCTCGGACGATGTTGACTAAATAGCAAACATTTTTTCGAGATTATTTTGTAACTCGACGGAGACAAAATAATCAGTAATTCGTATTTTAGACGTCTAGACTCCTTTAATTTGTGTGATAGGATGGAGAGATAACTAAAGGAATGAGGCTGTACTGTGGGAAGTAATGTAAGACAACAGATTGAAGCTCAATTAAAGCAACGTATCTTGCTGATCGATGGTGGTATGGGCACCATGATTCAGGGATATAAACTTGAAGAGCAAGACTATCGAGGAGAGCGCTTTGCGGATTGGCATTGTGATCTAAAAGGCAACAACGATTTGTTGGTGCTCACTCAGCCTCAATTGATTAAGGAAATTCACAGCGCTTACTTAGAAGCAGGCGCTGATATTCTTGAAACCAACACCTTTAACGCGACGACGATTGCGATGGCTGACTATGAGATGGAAAGCCTGAGTGAGGAAATCAACTTTGCCGCTGCAAAGCTTGCGCGTGAAGCCGCTGATGAGTGGACGGCAAAAACGCCAGAGCGCCCACGTTATGTCGCGGGTGTGCTTGGTCCAACAAACCGTACTTGTTCTATCTCCCCTGATGTAAACGATCCGGGCTATCGTAACGTCAGCTTCGATGAGCTTGTTGAAGCTTATTCAGAATCAACTCGAGCGCTGATCAAAGGTGGCTCTGACCTTATTCTGATCGAGACTATCTTCGATACACTTAACGCGAAAGCTTGTGCCTTCGCGGTTGATAGCGTCTTCGAAGAACTAGGCATCGAGTTACCAGTTATGATCTCCGGTACCATTACCGATGCTTCTGGACGTACGCTTTCTGGTCAAACAACGGAAGCCTTCTATAACTCTCTTCGTCATGTTAACCCTATTTCATTTGGTTTGAACTGTGCGCTTGGTCCTGATGAACTGCGCCCGTACGTAGAAGAGCTTTCTCGTATTTCTGAATCTTTTGTTTCTACTCACCCAAACGCGGGTCTACCGAACGCTTTTGGCGAGTATGACCTTTCGCCAGAAGATATGGCGGAACACGTTAAAGAGTGGGCGGAGAGCGGTTTCCTCAACCTAATTGGTGGTTGTTGTGGTACCACGCCAGAGCATATTCACCATATGGCAATGGCAGTTGAAGGTGTGAAACCTCGTGATTTGCCTGAGCTTACGGTTGCGTGTCGTTTATCCGGTCTTGAGCCTCTTACTATTGAAAAAGAGACGCTGTTTATCAACGTGGGTGAACGTACTAACGTAACTGGTTCTGCTCGATTTAAACGTCTGATCAAAGAAGAACTCTATGATGAAGCGTTAGAGGTCGCCCGACAACAAGTTGAGAACGGCGCTCAGATCATCGACATCAACATGGATGAAGGCATGTTGGATGCAGAAGCCTGTATGGTTCGCTTCCTAAACCTATGCGCATCTGAGCCTGAGATCTCCAAAGTGCCTATCATGGTCGACTCTTCTAAATGGGAGGTTATCGAGGCGGGTCTGAAGTGTATTCAGGGCAAGGGCATCGTAAACTCCATCTCTTTGAAAGAAGGTAAAGAGAAGTTTGTTGAGCAAGCAAAACTGATTCGTCGATACGGTGCCGCAGTTATCGTTATGGCGTTTGACGAAGTTGGTCAGGCAGAAACACGTGAGCGTAAGCTAGAAATCTGTACTAATGCTTATCGTATCTTGGTTGATGAAGTCGGCTTCCCACCAGAAGACATCATCTTTGACCCGAACATCTTTGCGGTTGCGACGGGCATCGAAGAGCATAACAACTACGCCGTGGATTTCATCGAAGCGGTTGCCGACATTAAGCGCGACTTGCCTCACGCGATGATCTCCGGTGGTGTCTCTAACGTTTCCTTCTCATTCCGCGGTAACAACTACGTTCGTGAAGCGATTCACGCGGTGTTCCTATACCACTGTTTTAAAAACGGTATGGACATGGGCATCGTGAACGCGGGTCAGTTAGAAATTTACGATAACGTTCCTGATAAGTTACGTGAAGCAGTAGAAGATGTGGTTCTTAACCGCCGTGATGATTCGACCGAGCGACTACTTGATATCGCGGCAGAATACGCCGGAAAGGGTGTTGGCAAAGAAGAAGATGCTTCTGCACTAGAGTGGCGTACTTGGGCGGTAGAAAAACGTCTAGAGCATGCGCTGGTTAAAGGCATTACTGAGTTCATCGTTGAAGATACCGAAGAAGCTCGCCTTAATGCCTCTAAGCCACTTGAAGTCATTGAAGGTCCATTGATGGACGGCATGAACGTGGTGGGTGACTTATTTGGTGAAGGTAAGATGTTCCTTCCGCAGGTAGTGAAATCAGCGCGTGTTATGAAGCAGGCGGTAGCGCACTTAGAGCCTTTCATTAATAAAGAGAAGCAAGCCGGTTCTTCCAACGGTAAGATCTTACTGGCTACGGTAAAAGGTGACGTGCACGATATCGGTAAAAACATTGTTGGCGTGGTTCTGCAATGTAACAACTACGAGATCATCGATCTTGGCGTAATGGTGCCATGTGAGAAGATCCTCAAGGTAGCCAAAGAAGAAAACGTCGACATCATTGGTCTTTCTGGTTTGATTACTCCGTCCCTCGATGAAATGGTGCATGTAGCCAAAGAAATGGAGCGTCTTGACTTTGATCTTCCGCTTCTGATTGGTGGTGCGACAACATCCAAAGCGCATACGGCGGTAAAGATTGAGCAAAACTACAAACATCCAGTGGTTTACGTCAATAACGCTTCTCGTGCGGTTGGTGTATGTACATCATTACTTTCAGACGAACTTCGTCCTGGCTTTGTTGAGAAGCTGGACGTGGACTATGAACGCGTGCGTGATCAGCATAACCGCAAGAAGCCGCGCACTAAGCCTGTTACTTTAGAAGAAGCACGAGCGAACAAAGTCGCGATTGATTGGGGTAAGTACACTCCTCCTGCTCCTGCGAAGCCGGGTATCCATATTTTTGATGACTTTGAAGTGTCTACTTTGCGTAAGTACATCGACTGGACACCTTTCTTTATGACTTGGTCGTTAGTCGGTAAGTACCCAACAATCTTTGACCATGAAGAAGTGGGCGAAGAGGCGCAGCGCCTGTACAAAGATGCTAACGAACTATTAGATCGTGTTGAGCGTGAAGGGTTACTCAAAGCGCGCGGTATGTGTGGGCTGTTCCCTGCTGCAAGCGTGGGTGATGATATCGAAGTCTACACCGATGAATCGCGTACCGAAGTGGCGAAAGTGCTGCATAACTTACGCCAGCAGACGGAGAAACCAAAAGGCTTCAACTACTGTCTGTCTGATTATGTTGCACCGAAAGAGTCTGGTAAGCGCGATTGGGTTGGTGCTTTTGCAGTAACCGGTGGTATCGGTGAGCGTGAACTTGCCGACGAATACAAAGCGCAGGGTGATGATTACAATGCCATCATGATTCAAGCGGTAGCGGACCGTCTGGCGGAAGCATTTGCTGAGTATCTACATGAGCGTGTGCGTAAAGAGATTTGGGGTTACGCTGCGGATGAAGCTCTGTCGAATGAAGAGCTGATTCGTGAGAAATACCAAGGTATTCGTCCCGCTCCGGGCTATCCAGCATGTCCAGAGCATACTGAGAAAGGACCGCTTTGGGAGCTGATGAATGTTGAAGAAAACATTGGTATGTCATTGACATCGAGCTATGCGATGTACCCAGGTGCATCTGTATCGGGTTGGTACTTCTCGCATCCTGACTCTCGTTACTTTGCGATCGCTCAGATCCAAGAGGATCAGCTGCAAAGCTATGCTGATCGCAAAGGCTGGGATAAGATCGAAGCGGAAAAATGGTTAGGTCCCAACATTAACGGTTAACCAAACCAGATCGAAACGAAAAGGGCTGCCATGTGCAGCCCTTGCTTATTAGTGGATGAAAGAGTTTTTATTGCTCGAACAATTCAGTATGCAGTTTTTGAATCGCTTGGCGAGATACCGACTCGTGAACAAGGAAGCACAGGTTATGTGGACTTGCTCCGTAGCAGATCATACGTAGGTTGAAGTCTTCTAGCGTGCCAAATACTTGCTTCGCGTAGCCTTTGCTTTCACTCATGTTGTTACCAATCAGAGCGACGAGGCATAGGTCGTGCTCCACTTCTACTTTACATAGCTCTTCAAGCTCTTCACGCGCGGCTTGTGGTAACTGAGGAGCACCGCCAGACGTGTCTGTTTGGTCAAGAGTGAGTGACACACTGATTTCAGATGTGGTGATCAGATCTACAGAGATTTTGTGCTTCGCTAGGATCTCAAATACTTTGGCTAAGAAGCCGTATGCGTGGAACATGTTAGCACTGCGTAATGTCACCATGGTTTGGTTGCAGCGCAGAGCAAGTGCTCGGAATAAAGGTGAGCTCTCTACTTGGTGGCGGATCCATGTACCTCCTTTTTCCGGTTCTTTAGACGAGCCTACGAATACAGGGATGTTGTGACGAAGTGCCGGAACTAGCGTTGAAGGGTGTAGAATTTTTGCGCCGAAGTTTGCCATCTCTGATGCTTCGCTAAAGCTGATCTCTGGGATTGGCGCTGCTTTTGAGGCGATACGTGGGTCTGTGGTATAGATGCCCGGTACGTCGGTCCAAATCTCTAGACCTGCTGCTTTCACACCTTCTGCAATGAGTGCTGCACTGTAGTCACTGCCGCCACGACCAAGCGTGGTGGTATTACCTTCTTCATCTGAGCCAATAAAACCTTGGGTGATAACCACGTATTCTTGGCAAAGTGGTACTAACTTTTCTTGTGCTAGCTGCGAAATTGTCTCGACATTAGGTTCTGCTCGACCAAAATTACCATCGGTTTTTAGCACGTCGCGAATATCAAAACGAACTGCGTTCACACCACGCTCACGCATTAGTTGTGCAAGGATATGAGTCGACATTAATTCACCACAAGCGACTAAATGGTCTGTCAGTTTGGTGCTTGCTTGGATTGAAGCAGCCTCTGCCAAGCTCGTGACGGTATCAAGAATCGAATAAACCTCAGCTGCTGCTTCGGTTGCGTTTTCTAGCTGCGACAGAATCGATTCGTGGATACCTGCTAGTTTCTGAAGTACTTCTGCTCGATGTTCTTGGTCTTGAACACCATTTGCCAGCTCAACCAATAAGTTAGTGACACCTGAGCAAGCGCTGCTGACGACAAGACGAGTATTTGGGTTGTTTTCTATGATAGTGGAGCAACGACTCATTGCCTCAAAGTTGGCAACACTGGTTCCACCGAATTTTGCTACGTTAAATGCGCTCACTGCGTTCTCCCACGACTTCCTGAAAAAATAACAACAATTAATTGGTTGCCCAATACATCCAATGTTTGGTGAGGAAAGGAACAGAGCAAATAGAGAGGTAGTTAGAATGTAATTTGAAAATTTACCCTCAGAAGCTCTTCATCATACGGCGCTGATGACAGTTGATGGGACTCAACCCAAGTCAACCGACAAGTCAAATCCTGCAACTTTGACTTACCTCGGCACTGCTCCCCCTGAGTGATTGGTATTGGAATTGCGGCTCCACAAATCACCTGCCTGGGCAGTGCTCCTCTTCTGCATAAAGCTTAAACATTGAACGGTTTTGCTGTCACATTGTCAACCAATATCTCAACCATTATGAAAGTTTTTATTAACGAATTTGTGACAGTGGTTTGACCTCTATACTTAGGGCTAATTGCCGATAGAGGAAAAATCTATTAGGGTGAAAACTCCGATGCCTGAGCCAGCATTTTACATAGAACTTTTATAACGCTCAGGATGAATGACTGCAATCAAGGAGCTGACATGTCGATCCAAAGCTTTATTCCCCCACATCGTATTTTAATGGGACCTGGTCCATCTGATATTTCACCTCAGGTTTTACAAGCGCTTAGCCGTCCAACGGTTGGTCACCTAGACCCACTTTTCATTGCTATGATGGATGAACTAAAACAACTGCTTAAATACGCTTTCCAAACGGAAAATGAATTTACTATCGCAGTCTCTGCGCCGGGTAGTGCAGGTATGGAAACGTGCTTTGTCAACTTGATTGAAAAGGACGACAAAGTCATCGTCTGCCGCAATGGTGTTTTCGGTGAGCGTATGCGTGAAAACGTGGTTCGTGCTGGTGGTGAAGCGGTTGTCGTCGATGATGAGTGGGGAACGCCTGTATCGGTCGATAAAGTTGAAGAAGCATTAAAGCAGCACCCTGATGCGAAGATTCTTGCTTTTGTTCATGCAGAAACGTCGACGGGCGCGGTGAGTGACGCTCAAGTCTTGGGTAAGCTTGCGAAGCAATACGGTCTGCTATCGATTGTCGATGCCGTGACTTCGCTTGGTGGTGTACCTCTCAAAGTCGATGAATGGCAGTTAGATGCGGTGTATTCTGGCAGCCAAAAATGTTTGTCTTGTGTTCCCGGCTTATCGCCAGTGACTCTTTCTCCGGCTGCTATTGAGAAGATTCAATCCAGGACGACACCAGTTCAAAGCTGGTTCTTGGATCAAAGCTTAGTATTAGGTTACTGGAGTGGAGAAGGCAAACGCAGCTATCACCACACTGCGCCGGTGAATAGTTTGTATGCGCTACATGAAGCTCTACTTATCCTTAAAAATGAAGGCTTAGAAAATGCATGGGCGCGTCACCAGTTAATGCATGAGAAGCTTAAAGCGGGTCTGCAAAAACTAGGTTTTGAATTCGTGGTAGAAGAAGAATATCGACTACCGCAATTGAATGCGATTTATGTCCCTGAAGGAATTGATGAAGCAAAAGTGCGCAATCACTTACTTGAAACCTACAACCTAGAGATTGGTGCAGGTCTTGGTGCACTGGCTGGTAAAGCATGGCGAATTGGACTGATGGGCTATGGTGCTCGACCTGAAAATGTAGCTTTGTGTTTGCGAGCTTTGGAAGAGTCACTGACTGAATAAATCGCCTCGGCAATGAGGTAAAGAAAAGCGAAGGTTATTCCTTCGCTTTTTTGGATTTATTGCTCAGAGCTGGACGTTGGTGTTGGTGTTGGTGAGGCTGAGATTGCTTGGGAAGGTGGCTGATAGTTGACGCCACTGAAATCAATTTTAGGGAACAAGAACTGTGCCTCTGCACGAATTTGTTCTGCCTTGCTTGTGTCATCCAACCCTTGATATGCCAGTATCAAGTTGTTGTAAAACGCTGGGCGCGGCTTGTCTTTAATGATTTCCAAAGACCAATCAATGTAAGGCTGAATCAAGGTTGGATCTTGTTTATATAAGCCGATGTTTAAGAAAGTACTGTATACATCCCAATCGAAACGATCTTTCCAAACCACAGGATTTGTCACCTGATTCAAGATGTCCGGGTTGGTCGGGCGCGTTGTTTCAAACTTGGTTAAGACATAGTTGGTGTGCAATGCGCTAACCATATAGAAAGTAAATACTGCTGGAATGACGAGGCTACATACTCGCAATAAACTTTTGGTTACTTTGCTAAACGGTGCTTGGCGGTAACGAGAAACTCGTTGGTCGACCCAATAAAGCAGAATCACAAAGATCAGCCAATGCACCAATGAATGATAGAAGGGATATTCTAATTGCGAGTGCAGCACGATTGGAATAAACAGTGCCAGCAGTGCTAAGCGAGTACCGCGTTTGGCTTGGTAGATGCGATATAGCACTAACGCCATTGCCAAAAAGATCCCCAGAATTGGCAACAATCCGCCCTCTACTGCCCAGTACAACAATTCATTGTGCGGGTGATCCATCGATGGCAAGCCCGCAGGATAGCTTTCATTGAGTGCATGCTGACGCGCTGTGTATAGCATGTATTCTGACTCAAACTTGCCGTAACCGTACCCAGTGAATGGCTTCTCAATCACCATGTCCAATGTTTGTGGGAAGGTGTAAGCACGTGGTGACTCCATATTCACCTTTTCACTGGCAAGACCGTTTCCATCTGGGAAGGCAATATTCATCACCACAATCGACAGCGCGAGACCTGTTGCCATCGCCATTACCCATCGAACAAAACGTGCACGCGTTGCAAAGCGATACATGTATGGAATCACCAGCAAAATAGCAATGATGGATGCTAGCCAACCAGTACGAGAGGCAAGGGCAACAATAAGAGGCAGTGTCAGTACAGGTACGGCGTACAACAGGTAAATATCGCTGAGTTTACGAGAATATTTGTAAGGTTGTCTGGCGAGTAGATAGCTGGCAATCACTAAACCAGTTGCAAGGAAGCTCGCCATGACATTTGGTTGCTGGAAGATGCCATAAGGGCGGTTAGCTACCGTGTCGTATCCAAATACGTTTCCTGGTTTAAGGTAAAGGTATTGCGTTAAACCGAAAATTGCTTCGATAACAACGGCAAGGACAATAAACCACAACAAGCGCTGGCGATGCTTGTTACTGAAGTGGAACTGCTGCAGTACAACGAAGAACAACATGCCGCACCACAGACCAATCAGTTTATTTGCTGCGAGCGCACTATCCGCATTGGGGTAGAAGATAGGTAGCGTCATGATGATACAGCTGATCAACAGACCGATTGTTAATTTGGAATAGCGTAATACACGATTGGTCGCAAGTTGGTAGCAGCCAATACCAAGTGCAAAGCTGAACGCAATCCACGTGGTCGCATTAAAAGACAGTGCTAGTCCAGAGCCACCCGGATTTGGCATAAAGAAGTGCATCGCCAACAGAAAGAGAGCTGCTAACGCGATGAGAAACTTGCGGTTAAGAGGAACTTGTACTTTCCCTGGAGAAAGCTTAGTTCCACTGACGTGTATAGTTGCCATAGTTATTGTGTTGTTTTGAATGAAAAAAGACCAGCATTGGCTGGTCTTTGTACTTTACCTGTTTTTTCTACTTCAACATAGGCTTAAGGAAGCGAGCTGTGTGTGAACCTTCGATCTGAGACACATCTTCAGGTGTTCCTTGTGCGATGATCTCACCGCCGCCTTGTCCGCCTTCGGGACCTAAGTCGATAATCCAGTCTGCCGTCTTAATTACATCGAGGTTGTGCTCAATGACGACAACGGTATTTCCGTGGTCGCGCAGACGGTGCAGTACAGTTAGTAGCTGCTGGATATCGTGGAAGTGCAGACCTGTTGTCGGTTCATCCAAAATGTATAAGGTTTTGCCTGTATCACGCTTAGACAGCTCTCTAGCCAGTTTTACACGCTGAGCTTCGCCACCTGACAGCGTAGTTGCTGCTTGACCTAAGCGAATGTAAGACAAGCCTACATCCATCAGAGTTTGCAGCTTGCGAGCAATTGCTGGAACTGGATCGAAGAAAGTACGTGCATCTTCTACCGTCATTTCTAGTACTTCATCAATGGTCTTGCCTTTGTAACGAACCTCAAGTGTTTCGCGGTTGTAGCGTTTACCTTTACACACATCACAAGGAACGTAAACGTCAGGTAAGAAGTGCATTTCCACCTTGATTACGCCGTCGCCCTGACACGCTTCACAGCGACCTCCGCGTACGTTAAAGCTAAAGCGCCCCGGTTTGTAACCGCGAGAGCGCGACTCTTGCGTGCCAGCAAACAGTTCACGAATCGGAGTAAAGATTCCCGTGTAAGTGGCTGGGTTGGAACGTGGCGTACGACCGATAGGACTTTGGTCAATGTCGATCACTTTATCGAAGTGCTCTAACCCTTTGATCGCTTTGTATGGTGAAGGGTGCGCCGTTGTTGCGCCGTTCAACTGGGTATGAGCAATCTTAAAGAAGGTATCGTTGATCAGAGTCGACTTACCTGAGCCGGATACACCGGTAATACAGCTGAACAAGCCAACAGGAACGGAAAGGTCGACATTCTTTAAGTTGTTACCTGTCGCGCCAAGTAGTTCAACGGTTTTCTTTGGATCGCGTGGTGTACGCTCTCTTGGTACCGCAATCTCTTTTGCGCCACTGAGGTACTGACCAGTCAGTGAGTTCGGATTGGCAATGATCTCGTCCATCGTACCTTCAGCGACCACGTTACCACCGTGTACACCTGCGCCTGGACCGATATCGATCACGTGATCAGCGCAACGAATCGCATCTTCATCGTGCTCAACCACTAATACTGTGTTACCCAAATCTCTTAAGTGGGTTAGGGTTTTCAATAGGCGTTCGTTATCACGCTGGTGGAGACCAATCGATGGCTCATCTAGAACATACATGACGCCCACTAAACCAGCACCAATTTGGCTTGCTAAACGAATACGTTGAGCTTCACCACCCGATAGGGTTTCCGCGCTGCGCGATAAGTTGAGGTAGTTCAAACCCACGTTAACTAAGAACTGCAAGCGGTCGTTGATTTCCTTCATCACTTTTTCAGCGATTTGGGCGCGTTGACCTTCTAGTTGCAATGAGTGGAAGAATTCCAATGCGTCGGCGATGCTGAGTTCAACGATCTCTGGTAGTGTCGTATCAGCAATAAAAACGTTACGTGCTTCTAGGCGCAGACGTGTACCGCCACAGCTTGAGCAAGACTTGGTCGAGATGTATTTTGCGAGCTCTTCACGTACTGAGTTAGATTCAGTATCGCGGTAACGGCGTTCAAGTGTATTCAGAATCCCTTCAAAAGGATGACGCTTAACACGAATGTCACCACGATCGTTAATGTACTTAAACTCGACTTCAGTACGCCCCGATCCTTTAAGAATGATGTCTTGGGTTTTCTTTGGTAGAGAGTTAAATGGTGCGTGAAGATCGAAACCGTAGTGATCCGCCAGTGCAGTCAGCATCTGGAAGTAGTAATAGTTCTTTTGATCCCAACCTCGAATCGCACCTTGTGCCAAACTCAGCGTTTCATCTTGAATGACTCGGCTTGGATCAAAGTATTGCTGCACGCCTAAACCATCACAAGTGCCACACGCGCCTGCAGGGTTGTTGAACGAGAACAAGCGAGGCTCAAGTTCTTGCATGCTGTAGCCACAAATAGGGCAAGCAAAGTTGGCTGAGAAGATCACTTCTTCGCCTTCGCCGTCCATTGGTGCCACAACCGCAATACCACCAGAAAGCTCTAGCGTGGTTTCGAAGGATTCAGCTAAACGTTGCTGCAAATCTGGGCGAACTTTAAAGCGGTCCACAACTACTTCAATAGTGTGTTTCTTGTGCAGTTCTAGCGGCGGTGGATCAGAAAGATCGCAAGTTTCACCATCGATACGTGCGCGGATGAAACCTTGAGCTGCTAGGTTCTCCAGTGTCTTAACGTGCTCACCTTTACGCTCTTTCACGATAGGAGCAAGTAGCATCATTTTGCTGCCTTCTGGCAACTCTAAGACTTTATCGACCATTTGGCTGATGGTTTGTGCTGCTAGAGGCGTATGGTGTGTTGGACAACGAGGTTCACCAACGCGTGCGTAAAGCAGACGCAGGTAGTCGTACACCTCAGTAATAGTACCAACAGTAGAGCGTGGGTTATGTGATGTTGATTTCTGCTCAATCGAGATTGCAGGAGACAAACCTTCTATGTGGTCAACATCTGGTTTTTCCATAAGAGACAAAAACTGGCGTGCGTAAGCTGATAAGGATTCGACGTAACGTCTTTGACCTTCAGCATACAAAGTATCGAATGCGAGAGAGGATTTACCAGAACCACTCAAACCAGTAATGACAATCAGTTTATCGCGGGGGATAGTGAGGTTGATGTCTTTGAGGTTATGGGTGCGGGCACCACGAACTTCTATTTTATCCATCGTTTTTGCTCTATGTATAACCAAGTGACGCAAGTATTACATAGTGTGAGAAATGTGCAAAGAAAATACTGGACAAAAAAACAGTAAAAGAAAGCCCAGCATTAAGCTGGGCTTTAGAATCAGTAAGTTTGAGTTATTTACACTTCTTTCTTTGTTGCGTGTTTACCTAGCTCAGACTTTTTTTCGTCTTTTAGGTATAGGTTTTCGAAGCAGTAGTTTGTGGCTTCGATGTAACCTTCTACGCTACCACAGTCGAAACGTTGACCTTTAAATTTGTACGCCAATACACAACCTGCTTTTGCTTGCTTAAGCAGTGCGTCAGTAATTTGGATTTCGCCGCCTTTACCCGGTTCCGTGTTTTCGATCAGTTCGAAAATGTCTGGAGTTAGGATGTAACGACCGATGATCGCTAGATTACTTGGCGCAGTACCTTGTTCTGGTTTCTCAACCATGTCGTCTACGCGGTAGATGTCATCTTTAATCATCTCACCAGAGATTACGCCGTATTTATGAGTTTCTTCTTCTGGTACTTCCTGAACAGCAACGATTGAACAACGAAACTGTTTGAATAGCGCCACCATTTGAGCCAACACGCCTTCCTGCTCGTTCACACAAAGGTCATCGGCAAGTACTACTGCAAATGGTTCATCACCGACCAATTCGCGACCAGTAAGGATTGCGTGACCTAGACCTTTCATCTCACGCTGGCGGATGTAAGTGAAGTTTGCAGAGTCAATGATTTCACGGATATCAACCAATAGTTCTTCTTTGTTTGTTCCGCTGATTTGGTGTTCCAGTTCGTAGTTTTTATCGAAGTGGTCCATGATTGAGTGCTTACCACGACCTGTTACGATGCACATGCCATTCATGCCAGCTTGGATGGCTTCTTCGACACCGTACTCAATCAGTGGCTTGTTCACTACAGGCATCATTTCTTTAGGCATAGACTTAGTCGCTGGGAGGAAGCGCGTACCATAGCCAGCTGCAGGGAACAGACATTTTTTAATCATTGGGGGAATATCCTTTCTCATTTTTTAATCAAGAATCTGGGCATCACTTTAACACGAGAGATGCATATGAATCATGAATTAAGTAGGAAAAAGTACGTCAATTTGAGCCTAAATAAGCATGAGCCATCACTGTATGAGCGAAATTGTGTTGTTCATCTGATTTATGACAACAGGTTTTGGTCTGCCCAAGCGATAGCTTGAACGCGATTCTTTACGGAGAGCTTTTTGAATATCTGATAAAGGTGAGATTTAATGGTGAATTCACTGACGAACAATTCTTCTGCCATTTGATTGTTAGATGCTCCTGCCTGAAGACAACGTAAAACTTGCAACTCACGGATGGTTAAGTCCACGGTTGCTGGGGCGGTGTGCGTGCTGAGGACATTGCGATAATAGTGAAGCAATTGACTAGTGACATTTCTTGGCAACCAGTTTTGGCCATTCACGATTTCTCTCAAGCCTTCACCTACCTGCTCTAGAGAGTCTTCCTGATAAAATACGCCTTTTAGTTGCCCAAAAGACAACAACTCATCGGTGGTTAAGCGTTTAGGAACATTGAATATGACCGTTTCAAAATTCTTCCAAATTAAAGGCAAGTTTTTGATCGATTGTACGAGTGCTTTATGTTCACTAAAGTCAATCAACAGGATTTTATTGCGATGCTTTGGATTGGCTTCCATCAGTGCTTGTGTGGAGATGACAGGGATATCAATATCAGTGTATTTCACGAGCGCTTCGACTTTTTTCTCTGCGTCGTCTTCCATACTGATCAAAAACAATTTTCTCGCATAAGCTGATTTTTTCACGCGCCCTAATCTCCTTGAGTGAAGTTCCATGAGGTTAAAAACGCAAATACGGTGTCATCAATCACAATTTGGAGCTATAGCGTTAGAGAGGAAATGCGTTGAGATTCAAAGGTTCGCGAAACGATATCTGCAAAACGAATCAAAAATGCTACGCCTAGAGGTTGGAGTGAGATTTTGATTCCACAATTTCTAATCTCAGAACACAATGGGATTAGGCTTTAATCAAAACACCAAAGCGTGTATTCTTATGCGCTAAAATTTTATATATAGATCCAGAGTGAAACGGAGCACATCATGGCCAGCCGTGGAATTAACAAAGTTATTTTGGTGGGGAATCTAGGTAACGACCCTGAAATTCGTTACATGCCTAATGGCGGTGCAGTAGCAAACATCACGATTGCAACTTCTGAGTCATGGCGTGATAAAGCGACTGGCGAACAGCGCGAAAAAACAGAATGGCACCGTGTTGTGTTATTCGGCAAGCTTGCTGAAGTAGCGGGTGAGTACCTACGTAAAGGTTCTCAAGTTTACGTTGAAGGTCAACTTCAAACTCGTAAATGGCAAGACCAAAGTGGTCAAGATCGCTACTCAACAGAAGTGGTTGTTCAAGGCTTCAATGGCGTAATGCAAATGCTTGGCGGTCGTGCTCAAGGTGGCGCTCCAATGGGTGGCGGTCAACAACAGCAGCAACAAGGCGGCTGGGGTCAACCTCAACAACCGGCTCAACAGCAGCAATACAACGCTCCTCAGCAACAGCAACAACAGGCTCCGCAGCAACAACAGCCGCAATATAACGAGCCGCCAATGGATTTTGACGACGATATCCCGTTCTAAAATCTAATTGATATTGAATTTAAAAGGCCGCGAATTTCGCGGCTTTTTTATTCCCGTTATGTTCTGTCATTGTGGTTCACATTATTTCCGTATCGCCACAAAAAGGCAGCAACTCTCAAATATCGAATGATGCCTTGTTTCTTTCCGCCTCAGCTTCTCACATTCATACGAATGCGATTGTTTACTGAACGCTTATCAAGTATAAACATTTCAACAAGGTATATGATGAATAGAAAAGGAATTTGGTATTCATGAGGTATACCCCAACTCTTAAGCTAAGCACGCGGCTGGTGGCTTTTGTCACCATGATCGTCATTTGCGCAATGTTTATCTTGTTTGTCGGCGGCACCCTCTCTTTTAAGCGACTAGGGCAAGAGTATCTCAACCATTATTTGGAAGGGATCGTTGAAGTGGTTGATAAAGAGATGGAAGACCCTGACGCAGCATATTCCATGCAGCGTTGGATGCCAAAGATGCTACAGGCAAGTAACATTGTTGAGATGACGCTCTCGACGAATAACGCCGTCGTATACCGCTTCAAAGACACCTCCCACAAGATAGACAGTTCCATGTTGTTTGAGCATGAGTTTCAGCTCACTCACAACCAAGACTATGTCATCTACTTTAAGGCTATTCCTCCTTATTTAGGCTACGGCTATTCAATGCAAGCTTTGTGGTCGATTACGCTCGCGGTCATCTTGATCATCTTCTGCTTGATGCGTGGTGTTGCATGGCTCAAAGAACAACTTGCTGGCTCTGAAATGCTCGAAGAGCGCGGTCGTATGATCTTAGCTGGGCGGGTTGAGCAATACGCGAAAGGTGATGAGCGAGAATGGCCATACACGGCAAGCGAAGCATTGGATGTATTAATTGAAGAGCTGCAAGATGCCCGCCAAGAGCGCAGTCGCTTTGATACCTTTATTCGTACTCAAACTTTCCTCGATAAGTTAACTGGTACAGCAAACCGAGTTTTGTTTGATAGTAAGCTTGAATCGGCGCTGTTAGAAAGTGGGGCTCGTGGTGCAGTGATGCTGATACGAGTTCAAGATTGGAAATCTGTAGAAGAAGAACAGGACAAACAAACTTGCGATGAATTTATCGTTGAGATTGGTAGTTTACTGTCCAATTTAGTTCAACGTTATCCCGATGTCGTATTTTCTCGTTACTACGATGCTGACTTTGCGCTTTTCTTACCTCACCAAGCAGCGAAAGATGTCGCAAACTTGGCGTCTCAATGTATTCGTCAATTAGAAAAACTCCATCCTCCTTATCCATTGGATTCTGATAACTGGTGTCATATCGGAATCACCATGTACAAAGAAGGAGAGCGTCATAGCCAAATCATTGATGAAGCAGAAACCGCATTGCGTAGTGCCCAATTGCAGAACAACAATAATTGGAGCCGTTTTAAAAAGTGGAATCATGATGAAGAAGCACGAGGCAGTGTGAGATGGCGTACGCTATTTGACACAGCACTCACGTCTGAAAATGTGATACTCTACGCACAATCAGCCTATTCAATAAGTGATGTGGCGCATAAAAAACCATTGCACGAAGAGTTAACATGTCGGATTCGCGATCCGGAAAATGGCATTGTTAAAGCTTCTCGTTTTATTTCTGCCGTTCGTCAAGTCGGCTATGAAGCGCAAATGGATCGCGCCGTTATTGGTACATTCTTAAAAGACTTTAAACACAACTTTGATAGCTCTAAGCAATATGTACTTAATCTTCATGTTGTGCCTTTTGGGCAGCGAGAATATTTCAAGTGGTTCCGTGATGAACTCTTACAATTGTCACGGGAGCAAAGAAAGTGTCTCATTTTTGAGTTTGTGGAAGCACAATTTGTAAGACACTTAGACTTTATGCGACCAGTCGCTAAAATGCTGTCCGGTTTAGAATGCTACGTAATGATTGGGCAGGCCGGACGTACCATTGTCAGCACGCATTACTTAAAAGAAGTAGACATTCGTTATCTCAAGCTTCATCGCAGCTTGGTAACAAAGATCGATCAGAGACATGAAAACCAGTTGTTTGTTCGCAGTATGTTGGGTGCGGCCGCAAACAGCAAAACAAAAATAATAGCAGTGGGTATTGAGAATAAGCACGAGTTGAACACGCTTAATGAGTTGGGTGTTCACGGTGGGCAAGGGCGTTACTTCTCTTCTGAAGAGCAGTACCTTCCTCGTTCTACACCGGCGCCGACTTCTCAATCTGAATCCCAAGTTAAACTGGGACGAAGAAATCGCTGGCGAAAAAAATAAAGATAATAATCATGGATTTTAAAGCAGTACTCGACAAGCTCAAGCGATCATCGGTCGGTGGTCGCACTTGCTTTTTGGTTATTCAGCCAGACGCAGTTTATTTATCATCACCGACGAAAAGCAGCCGACCATCTAAATTTGAGATCTCAGAATCAAATTGGGAACGTGCCTGTGAACAGGCATTAAGTGTAGCTGCAAGCTCTTATGATTCGTTAACGGTTGTGTTAGCTCACAACTACTATCAGATGTACCAAATCGACAAGCCTGCTATGCCTCGCAATGAGTGGCCATCGGCGTTGCCGTTTTTGTTAAAAGAGCTGATATCAGAGCGTGCTATTGACATTATTGCCGATGCAGTAGAGCTACCAAACTCGAATAAAGTCCAAGCTTATGTTCTTTCTCGCAAAATTCTCGATAAGATTGTACTGCTTGCGAGTCGAGTTCAACTGAGCCTTGAAGCGATTATTCCTGAGGATGACATCTGGGGTGATACCTCAGGTGAACTTGGTAATTTCTTATTGCTACAACGCAGCGCACGCGGACACTTCCGTATCAGCGCATTCGTTGATCATACTATCGCTTTCCACCGTTCTATTCGCAGTGTAACGCCACCACTAACGGGCGTACCTTCGAGTGACTTGCAAATGGATAGCTTGTCGCTAGAGCTACAGCGTTCAATCGATTACCTCTCTTCTCAACTGCGTCATGTTCAGTTGCACCAACTGAAGGTGTGTTGTGACGATGAAGATGAACAAGAACTGGTGGAATCGCTTAACTACCGCTTAAGCACCAAAGTCTCTCCGCTGCTTACTGAAGAACACGAACTATCTGGTCATGTATTGGCAGATACGGCGTTAGCTACGTCCAGTGAGCGACGTGTCAATCTTTATCCAGACTTCCTTAAACCGAAGAAGAATTTATTAACCCTCAAAAACGTTGCTATTTCTTGGGGTGTTGCGGCTGCGTTGATCTTTGTTTCTTACGGTTATGTGACTTGGCAAAGCCAAGGTGTAGAAGATGAAATTGCGATTGTGAAAAGCAAGGGCGATATCATGAAGTCAGAACTTCAACACCAACAAGCCAAATTACGTAAGCACCAGCCAGACACCAATAAGATCGCGGCCAAAGCGCGTTTAGAGCGTGAAGTAAAAGCGAAGCGTGACTCATTAAAAGCCGTTGGTAAGTACGATGATTCACAACGTACAGGCTACTCTGGCGTAATGCAGGCTTTAGCCAAGTTGGGCAGCAACAATATTTCTTTGTCTGCAATTCGTATTGATGCATCGACTTTAGATCTCCAAGGTTTGGCGAGATCGCCAAGCGCAGTTCCGAATTGGGTAAGCCAGTTTAAAAATGAAATTAGCCTTGTAGGGCGCACGTTTGATGACGTAAAAATCGGACGTAATGAAGATAACATCGTGACCTTTGAATTGAAGACGCGCGGAGACAAAGAGAAATGAATGAGTTTTGGTCCTCGTTAGAAGAGCGCTTCGATGAAATGAGCGGGCGTGAAAAAGTACTCATCGCACTGTGTGGTTTAGTGACGGTAGTGATGTTGCTTTTCACTTTGGTCTTGGAGCCAAAACTGAATGAGGTTACGAGTAACGATAAGCAGCTACGTAACTTAAAACAGACGAATCAACAGACAGAAATCGAGATCTTACGTATTCAAGCGCAGTTGAAAAAAGATCCGAACGCGGAAATTGATCAAGCTATCTCTCAATTGCTTATGGAAAGCCAACACCTTTCAATGCAACTTTCAGAGATCATCGAACATTTGATTACTCCTTCGCAAATGGCAAGTTTGTTGGAGAGTGTCTTAGAGCAGCAAAGTGGTATTCATTTGGTATCTCTACAAACTTTACCTGCTGAACCAATTACAGAAGACAAAGAAGCGTCGCAATACTCGGGTTATTACGTACACCCTGTGCGCATGGAGCTGACTGGCGATTACTTTTCAATTGCTAACTATCTGACGAAATTAGAAGGTTTACCAGCGAGTTACTACTGGCGAAGCTTTAGCTACAACGTGGAAGAATATCCAAAAGCAAAACTTGTACTGGAAGTTTACACCTTAGGTTCACGAGAGGAGTTTATCGGTGGTTAAGCAAATCATAATCTCCCTAATGCTGACAGTTGTTGCTGGTCATAGCTGGGCAAGCCAAGACCCAACAGCACCATTAGGCTGGCAAAAGCCAGTCACAGAGCAAAAAAAGCCGAAAGCAAAACAATATCGCTTGCCAACACTGAACAGTATTGTATGTAAACCAAATACTCAATGCGTGGCGATTTTGAATAACCGTATTGTTGAGCCGGGAGCGAAACTCAATGGCTACCGTGTAGCCAGTATCAACAGTGAATTTGTAACTTTAAAGCGTGGTGACCGTCAGTGGAAACTAGAGCTTTTTGGTTTAAACGTAAAAAAATAATAACCAGAGCCTGATCAGATATGCGCAAATTAGTTGTAGGAATCGTGGTTGCTTCCTTAATGGGTTGTTCTATGGGTCACCGAGACCCAGTGGAAGTGAAGCAAGCACTTAATGAGTCTATCAATGAAGCAAATAGCCGTGCACTAGAAGAGATCCCTTCTTCTGTAGAAGCCGATCTTATGCCGAACTTAGACACTAGCGTGTCTTCAGAGCAAGGCACTTTAAAGCGTTTTAGAATCCAAGCGAACGCAGTAGAAGCTCGTAGCTTCTTTGCCTCTTTGGTGAAAGGAACTGAATACAGTGTGGCTATCCACCCAGCAGTGCAAGGCAACATCACCGTTAACCTTTCCGACGTCACCCTAGATGAAGTGCTCAACGTTGTACAAGACATGTATGGCTACGATGTTGTGAAATCAGGCAAAGTGATTCAGGTTTATCCTGCTGGTATGCGCACAGTGACCATTCCTGTTGATTATCTTCAGTTCAAACGTTCTGGCCGCTCACTGACCAGTATCGTGACGGGTTCTGTGACATCTGCGGGCACTTCTAGCTCTGGTGGCAGTTCTGACGATTCAGATTCTTCTGATTCAAATAACAACAACGGTGATAGCTCAACCACATCGACTGGCGGTACACGCATTGAAACCATCACCGAAAGTGATTTTTGGCCGATGCTGCAACAAGCCGTTGCAAACCTAATTGGCTCAGGTCAAGGCCAAAGTGTTGTTGTTACGCCACAAGCGGGTGTGATCACCTTACGTGCTTTCCCTGATGAAATTCGTGAAGTTCGTGAGTTCTTGGGCGTTTCTCAGGAGCGTATGCAGCGCCAAGTTATCCTAGAAGCGAAGATTTTAGAGGTGACGCTAAGTGATGGTTACCAGCAAGGTATCAACTGGTCGAATATGACTGCTTCTATTGGTAATTCAGGTAGCGTAGTTATCAACCGTCCAGGTCCTACAGGTGGTCTACCTCCATTGGATGCGATTGGTTCACTTTTAGGTGGGCAAACTAATATCACCATCAGTGATGGTAACTTCTCAGCCGTGATGAACTTTATGGCGACGCAGGGCGACTTGAACGTGCTTTCTAGCCCACGTATTACCGCAGCAAATAACCAGAAATCAGTTATTAAAGTCGGTACCGACGAGTACTTTGTAACCGAACTTTCTAGTAATGCGGGTAATGGTGAAAACTCTAATGCGGTTCCTGAAGTTGAGTTGACGCCTTTCTTCTCAGGGATCTCTCTAGATGTTACGCCACAGATTGACAACAAAGGTAACGTATTCCTGCATGTTCACCCTGCCGTAATTGAAGTGGAAGAAGAGATTAAGAAGCTAAACCTTGGTGGTGACTTCAACAACGTTCAACTCCCGCTGGCAAAAAGCTCGATTCGAGAATCTGACTCAGTGATTCGCGCAAAAGATGGCGATGTGGTGGTTATTGGCGGCTTGATGAAACAGCAAAATATCGAGCAAGTGTCAAAAGTACCGTTCCTAGGTGATGTGCCTGCACTTGGTAACTTGTTCAGAACTATCAATAACGTATCGCAGAAAACAGAACTCGTCATTCTTCTTAAACCAACAGTTGTTGGCGTAAATACATGGCAGAAAGAGCTAGAGCGCTCACGTGATTTACTGCAAGAGTGGTTCCCTGACGCTGAATAATTGGCGTTAGGAAGTCTCTGTTTAACGTGGTGTTGTGATTCGAGTATGTACCTGTCACATTTTGGATTTCGAGTTCAACCTTTCTCACTAACCCCAAATACAGAAATGTTTCTGGGGCTGGTACCTCATTATGAGGCGATTCAGACCATTATGGCAGCCGTCAAAATGGGGGAAGGGGTCATCAAAATAACAGGTGAAGTGGGCACGGGTAAAACCATGGTGTGCCGAAAACTGATTGAGCAAATTGAATCACAAGTCGAATTAGTTTATTTGCCAAATCCGGTTCTAAGTGGTGAGCAATTGCAGTTTGCTGTGGCCAGAGAGCTTGGGATTGAAGATACTGACCCACTTAAAGTCGTTTCACTGATCCAAGAGCGGCTGATCCAAGTCCACGTGTCAGGGAAAAAAACGGTACTGATTGTTGATGAAGCACAAGCTCTGTCTTCTGAGGCGTTAGAAACCTTGCGCTTGTTTGGCAACTTGGAAACGGAACAAGATAAGCTGATTCAATTGGTCTTGTTTGGTCAGCCCGAATTAGATGAGCGATTAGAGACTCACGAATTGCGCCAATTTCGTCAACGCATTACGTTCAGTTGCCAACTGCGTCCTCTCTCGATCGAAGAGGGCGTTGCCTACATCAACAATCGTCTAGATAAAGCGGGTAATGGGGCGCATATCTTCTCTATTGAACAAAAGAAAGCCATTTGGCGCTCGGCGATGGGCATCCCGAGATTGATTAATCAGATCAGCCATAAAGCTTTACTTACTGCGTTCAATGACCGTTGTACGCTTTTGAAAAATCATCATGTTTACGTTGCCATGCATGACACTTTTGACGCACGTAAACCTAAGTTTAAATCTCCCGTATTTTGGGGATGGAGTCAGCCTTGAGTGCCATCAATAAAGCATTATCAGAACTTGCTGAAAAAGAATCGCCTTCGGAACTAACCAAGGCAGAGATCCCGAGTATTTCTCGAAGCAAACCATGGCTATGGCTTGTGGGGGGCTTTTCGTTGAGCTTAGCTGTCGGTGGTTGGGCGGTATCTCAAGGTCCCGCTCCTATTGAAGAGATTGCAACAGTTTCGTCTTCAACAACTAATATGGAAAATGTTCCACCTTTGCCTGTAGTTGAAGTAAGCCAATCTCCAACTAATAAGACAACGCCACAATTAAATGATGTGGTGTACACGCAACGAATTGAAAAACCGAAGGTAAAAGTCGCATTATCTGCTGCGAAATCAACGCCAGAGGTGGATGATTATGTTCCTCGTAATGAGGTGAGCAGCACGGTCGAGCAGCCAGTGTTGTTGGCGAGTCCGAGCAATAATGTGACGAATTCATCGAATGTTGAGCAAGAGCATTCGATGCGAATTGAGCAAGTAGAACTGACCCATCAAGAGTTAGCTGAAAAAGCGTTGGCACGTGCGGATAAAGCGATGGATGCGAATGACATGAAAACCGCATTGTCATCTTTTAATGAAGCACTTCGTTACCAACCAACGAACCTTGAAGCTCGTCAAAAGCTAGCCGCATTATATTTTGGCAAAGGTGACACGCGCAAAGCCTACGAAATCCTACAAGCTGGTATCTCGCTAGATACGAATAACCAGTCACTTCGCTTAGCGTTATCAAAGTTATTGGTGAAAGCAGATCAACCAGAAGCGGCGCTGAGCCCTCTAGTGCATCTGCCTCCTGCACCAAGCCGTGATTATCTAGCGATGCGTGCCGCTTTGGCACAAAAGCAAAAACAAAACCAAATTGCTCTAGAAAGCTACCAACTGCTGACGCAGCGCGAACCTGACAACGCGCGCTGGTGGCTTGGTTTAGGTATTCAGCAAGAGCGAGCATTGGATTTTTCTGCTGCTATTGCCGCTTATCAACAAGCATTGGGGAAAGTGGGTATTTCGAATCAGTCTCAGGCATTTATTCGTGACCGTTTGAACATCTTAAAACAACTGGAGAACGCGCAATGAAAATTCAGTTGAGAAAGCGCTTGGGTGATCTACTTGTTGAAGAGGGGATTGTCTCTGAAGAACAAATTCAGCAAGCATTGAGTGCTCAGCACAGCACAGGACAAAAACTGGGTGATGCGTTGATTGACCTTGGTTTTATCAGCGAAAAGCAGATGCTGGAGTTCTTATCTCAGCAGCTCGGTTTGCCATTGATTGATTTGAGCCGAGCCCCGATTGATGCCGATGCTGTACAAGTTTTGCCTGAAGTGCACGCGCGACGCTTGCGTGCCATGGTCGTTGCTCGAAATGGTGACACGCTACGCGTTGCAATGAGTGATCCTGCGGACTTGTTTACTCAAGAATCCCTGATGAACTTGCTTGGTGAATATGACCTAGAGTTCATCATTGCGCCAGAACGTCAGTTAGTCGAAAGCTTTGACCGTTACTACCGTCGTACAAAAGAAATCGCCTCGTTTGCTGAGCAGCTTCAGGCTGAGCACCAGGACGTTGAAGGCTTTGACTATGGTATTGATGAAGGTGATAGTGAAGAAGTTACCGTCGTAAAACTGGTTAACTCGATGTTTGAAGATGCGGTGCAAGTCGGCGCGTCAGATATTCACATCGAGCCTGATGACAAAGTACTTCGCTTACGTCAACGTGTTGATGGTGTATTGCACGAGACGCTTCTAAATGAAGTTAACATTGCCTCTGCGCTGGTTCTGCGCCTTAAACTGATGGCGCACTTAGATATTTCTGAAAAGCGTTTGCCACAAGATGGTCGCTTTAATATCAAAGTTCGTGGTCAATCGATCGATATTCGTATGTCGACACTACCAACGCAATACGGTGAGTCGGTGGTGATGCGTTTGCTCAACCAATCTTCTGGTTTGCGCAAACTTGAAGACTCTGGCCTACCTCCAGAGCTGCTTGCTCGCTTACGGCGACAGCTTTCTCGTCCTCACGGTATGATTTTGGTTACGGGACCGACAGGTTCTGGTAAAACCACCACGCTTTATGGCGCGCTGAGTGAGTTGAATGAACCGGGTAAGAAGATCATCACTGCAGAAGACCCGGTGGAATATCGCCTACCACGTATTACTCAGGTTCAGATCAACAGTAAGATCGACCTAACGTTTTCTCGCGTGCTACGTACCTTCCTGCGTCAGGACCCGGACATCATCCTCGTTGGTGAGATGCGTGACCAAGAAACAGTAGAGATTGGTTTACGCGCTGCACTGACTGGTCACTTAGTGTTAAGTACGTTACACACAAACGACGCAGTAGACAGTGCGCTACGTATGATTGATATGGGTGCGCCTGGTTATCTAGTTGCGAGTGCGGTCCGTGCTGTGGTTGCTCAGCGTCTGGTTCGTCGTGTTTGTCCCGACTGTAAAACCACGGATGTATTGGATGAATCGCGCCTGCAATGGTTGGCTGGTCGCTTCCCGAATCAAGTCGGCACCACTTTCCACAAAGGTGCGGGTTGTCAAAACTGTAACTTGACGGGCTATCGAGGTCGAATCGGTGTGTTCGAAATGCTTGAGCTAGAGAATGAAATGATGGACAAGCTGCGTGCGAATGACGCGGTAGGGTTCGCTCAAGCAGCGAGACGTTCCGAGAATTACAAGCCACTACTTGCTTCAGCGATGGAACTGGCATTGCAAGGTATTGTTAGTTTGGATGAAGTGATGACCCTAGGTGAAGGGGATGCTTCTGGTAAAACCGACCCAATTTTCATGTAGGTAAGTGAATGCCAACTTTTCGTTATCAAGGTCGCACTTTAGACGGCTCATCCACCAGTGGCAAAGTCGATGCTGTGAATTCTGAAGCTGCAGCGGAAGCATTGATGAATAAGGGGATCATTCCTCTTAACCTGCGTTTGGAAAAAGAAGCGGTAAAGAGCAAAGTTAGCCTGTCTAAATTGTTCGTACCGGCGATTCCGCTTGAAGTGATTATCCTGTTTTCTCGCCAGCTATTTAGTTTGACGAAGGCTGGTGTACCACTGCTGCGTTCTATGCGTGGTCTGCTGCAAAACTGCGAAAACAAACAGCTCAAAGAAGCGCTTGAAGATGTGGTAGCGGAGCTGAGCAATGGTCGTGGCTTGTCCTCGGCAATGCAGCCACATTCCAAGGTGTTCAGCCCGTTGTTTGTTTCTATGATCAACGTTGGTGAAAACACAGGTCGACTAGACCAAGCTTTATTGCAATTGGCGAATTACTACGAGCAAGAACTGGAAACTCGTAAGCGAATTAAAGCAGCAATGCGTTACCCAACATTCGTTATTGTGTTCATCACTATAGCGATGTTTATTTTGAACATTTTGGTGATCCCAGAGTTTGCATCGATGTTTACCCGCTTTGGAGTGGATCTTCCTTTGCCGACCAGAATCCTGATTGCGACCTCTAACTTCTTTGTGAATTTTTGGGGACTACTCATTGCGGCAATCGTTGGGGCATTCTTTTTATTTAGAGCTTGGGTTGCAACCGCAGATGGTCGAGAGAAGTTCGATAAGTTCCGTCTACGATTGCCAATCGTGGGCGATATCGTAAACCGAGCACAGCTATCTCGTTTCTCAAGAACCTTTTCGTTGATGCTGAAATCCGGTGTACCTCTAAACCAGTCTTTAGCTCTGGCTGGTGAGGCGCTTGGCAACAAGTTCTTGGAAAACCGAATTTTAGAAATGAAGTCTGCTATTGAAGCGGGCAGTACCATTTCTGTCACGGCAATCAACAGTAAAATTTTTACGCCTTTGGTTATTCAAATGATAGCGGTTGGTGAAGAGACTGGTCGTATCGATGAGCTTCTCTTAGAAGTGTCGGACTTCTACGATCGAGAAGTGGATTACGACTTGAAGACACTGACCGCTCGAATTGAACCACTACTTTTGGTCATTGTGGCAGGCATGGTTATGGTGCTCGCACTGGGTATTTTCCTTCCAATGTGGGGGATGCTGGACATCATCAAAGGCGGCTAAACCAGTGGTTGAAAATCAGAGTCGCGCAACGCTTATCCTTGCAGGTGTTATTGGGTTAATTTTGCTGGTGGCGTTTGTGCATAGCCTCAAGCCAGTAGAGCAGCAAGCGCAAGTCACTGGAGCCAAGCTTGCCAAGGTTTGGATGCAAGATAGCGTGCAACGTTATCATCAGGCGTGGATGGTTCATGGTGAGCCCAAACATATGTCGATGGATGGGTTTGAACTCGATATGACAGAAGCAGGTCTAGTGTCGCCATTTCGTCAAGACGGGGTTTTGGATTGTGGCTTTTGGTTAGCGGTGCATTACCCGCAACGTAAAATTATGGCGAGCGAGTTGTTAGAAATTCGTGGAGCAATTAAAAGTAATAGTTATACATGTCACTATACTTATGAAAATGGACAGAGAGTTGTCGTTATATCTGACGCTAATTACCTGAAAATAGACGTCGAAATGTCGGCGGAGTGAATTTTTTGACACTTAAGTACTATAAATAGGAATGAAAGTCGGTATAATGCAAACATTACCATAAGAAAAAGGTTGTAATTGAAAGTAAACCATTTGGTTATTTACTTTTTAGCGCAGCTTTTACTTAACAATGGCGAATCGTCATTCTGCTCAAGCGGTAGAGAAAGTACTCACCTAACTAATTTCGCTTAGTGTGTTGAGACGCAAAACCGTTTTGACAATATCCAAAATGGTCGTGTGACCGATAAACTTTGCAGTCACTCTGCATGCTTACATAGAGAGAGTAAACAATGAAAAGACAAGGTGGTTTCACCCTTATCGAATTGGTAGTGGTAATTGTAATCCTAGGTATTCTAGCGGTAACTGCAGCACCACGTTTCCTTAACCTGCAGTCGGATGCTCGTGAATCAGCTCTTCAAGGTCTAAAAGGCGCAATGGATGGAGCTTCGGGTATCGTTTTCGGTAAAGCTGCAATTGAAGGCGTTGAGACGAAAACTACCTCGGATAACACAACAGTTGAAAATGTAAAAATCAATTATGGTTACCCACAAGCAGTTACTGGTGGACTAGACAATGCTGTAAATGGGTTAACTCAAGACTGGGCTCTAGCTAACTCTCAGGATAACACTAAGTTGTTTGCAACTTTTGTTAGTGGTGACTTGGTTTCTGGTTTTAATAGTAAAAACACAGAAACGAGCGTGACTTCGGGTAATTGCTATGTGACATACACGCAAGCAACTTCTAGCGCAGTTGCGACAACACTTGTAACTGATACAGGTTGTTAATCTGACGTCAAAGGCCAGCTAGTCTGGCCTTTATCTCCTTATTTTGATTAATCTCGGAATAGTTCATATGCGTAAATCATCGGGTCTTAGTGCAATAGAGTTTGTGGTTGTGCTGATTATCTTAGGTGTGATCGGTTATGTGGTATTACCAAGATTTATCAGCTTTAAACCAGAAACTTACGAAGCGAAGTGGGAGCAAACTAAGCAAACCGCTGAGCACGTTTCTGAAACGCTAAGCAATAAAGAAACCTACGATCGAATTGAAGAAGAATTGGAGCGCTCGAAAGGAGAGAAATAACTTGTTGGTGGTTATTTGTACACTTGCTCACACTTCGAATTTAAAACTTATAAACCTATCATTATTCTCATAATTTCATCGTATACTTACTTCGCTTGTCTTAAGCCTAAGGTTGGGTTATGAAAATTCGCAGCTCTACATTAGGGTTTACCTTGATGGAATTGATCTTAGTGATCGTTCTCTTATCTATTCTCTCCCTGTTTGCTGCCAGCCGTTTTATGGGCAAAGGCAGTGTGTCTGCATTTGCACTTCAAGAACAAGCCATTTCTGTGATTCGCCAAGTTCAAGTGAATCGCATGCAGTCGAATATCAATATCCCAAACAAGTCTTATCCTGAAAGATGTCTACCCAGTAGCTACAAAGCTGGAGAGGACTCTAGCTATACTAACTTTTGTCTATCGATTACGAGTACTTGTATAGGATCTAGTGCAGCGTGCAATCTGGTTAGTAAGGAACGAGATGCTCGAAGCGATGTTGTTGTCGATAACTCAGCACAGTTTTCTATTATTAATGGTGCCTCTAGTCCCATTGAATTTGATCTATTGGGTAATCCTCTCAATGTTTCCTCTGCTGGTATTTCTATTCTTATTCAAGATAAAAACAGTCAAAGCCAGTGCCGAGTATTGATCAACCCTCAGGGTTATGTTTCGGAGGGAGCATGCTCATGAGAAAGCACATTGGTATGACGCTTATTGAGATGATCATTGCCATCGTTCTTATGGGGATTGCGATGGTAGCGTTTACGTCTTTTTTAGTTCCTCAAATTCGTGATTCAGCAATGCCTCATTATCAAATGCGTGCAGCAGCCTTAGGGCAGGGATTTATGTCGCAAATATTGGCGCGCGGCTTTGATGAAAACAGTGACTTCGATGGTGGTACTGTTCGATGTGGTGAGAACGGTGTGAATTGCACTGAGGTGAGTAAATTAGGTGCTGATAGAAAACTCGACGGTTCTTTGGAGGCAACGCCTAATGATTTTAATGATGTAGATGACTATATCGGGTGTTGGAGTACGTCTACAACGGTAGGTCAGTGCCAAGGAGCGAAGCGTGGGAGTATTGCTGATGTGTTAGGGAAGAGCGGTGAAGATAAATATCGCAATTTCCGTGTTGAGGTCGGAGTTGCGTACGACAACTTATCTACGGCAAAAACGACAGGCATCACTAACTATAAAAAAATCACCATTACTATTTTTGCAAGCAACACTCAGCCATTAACACTCACTGCCATAAGAGGAAACTACTGATGAAAGCTCGTGGTTTTACCTTAATGGAAATGATCGTCACCATTGTGATCGGGAGTTTTATCATGCTGGGTATTGCGGGTTATGTTCAGCTTGGTATGAAAGGTTACGCGGATACAATTGACCGACAACGTATGCAAACTCAAGCCCAGTTTGTGTTGGAGAAAATGTCTCGAGAAATTCGCCATGCGGTACCGAATAGTTTTCATGAGCCTGATGACACGACGAAGTGTTTAGAGTTTGTACCTATTGAGTATTCAGGGTTCTACACACTGACAAATAACGACTTGGAGTTCTTATTGGGCAATGACGCCACGTTAAACCCAATGCCCGCTAACGCTTGGATGGTTATTAATCCGAGTCGTTATGAAGATCTGCAACCTTCTTCTTCACAAAGTTTAAATGTTGGTGGTCTAGCCAAAACTGGTGATGTCTTTGTTATTAGTGGGGCTGCCAGTACGATTGGGGGCTCTTCTATTTCGAGCCGTCATTACGTCTATCAAGATAAGTCTGAAGTACGTTACTGCTTCGAAAATAATCAAATAACGCGCAATGGAATTACAGTCGCGGATAGTGTCGATACTTCTGTAAGTGATATGCACTATCTAGAGCCAACGCTGCAGCGTGGTGGTCTTGTACACATCAATTTAGAGTTCACTCAAAACGGGGAGCGTAGTGTTTACCAACAAGACGTGCAGGTGCTCAATGTTCCGTAGAAATGTCCAACAAGGTAGTGTTCTGATCGTCGTGTTGTTTGTCATCATAGTGATGGGGTACTTAGCTGCTTCTTTGATGAGAGTAAGTTGGTCAAACCAAAGTACATTAACGAAAGAATTCTTGGGCACCAAAGCTTGGTTTATTGCTCAATCTGCCAATGAGTGGGCACTAACTCAGCTTTATCCATTAAACACAGATGGCTCCGTCATCGCTGATGTTTGCTCTAAGATTGAAAACGGTAATACATCTCCTCCTACACAGATTACACAAGGCTCGGGTTGCCGAATCAATACTATGACATGTTCAAATATCGGTACCTTTAACGCAGGTACCTCTGAAGCTGAATCTCTTTTCAGAGTGCAAGCCACAGCAATTTGTGGTTCCGGGGTTGCACAAGTACAGCGCCAACAAGAGATTTGGGTTAGGGAGTAAATAAAATAATGAAAAAGAGAATAATATTTGGTGCTATAGCCTACTCTTTGTTATGTGCTCAAGTGCTTGCTGCTGTAACGTATGATCTAACCCCTACCGATTATTGGGTAAGGGAAAAAGGGAGGTGGCAACGTCAATGGGTACCTGTTTATAGTCCATGCCCAACAGATGGTTATTATTCCAATGGTCTTTCTATTTACGTGTGTCCTAGTAGTGTAAATCTCTATTACGGTGATAATATTGTTACTGGGGGAAATACCTCGCAATTAGTATTACGTCAATATTCTTCTTTCGGTGGTAATAATACGATTGGTAGTAGTAATCGGAATATTTCCCTTAACCTAGACCGAAATTCTTTTAGCGCTCGTAACTTATATATTTACGGTAGTATCGATAATGGTGGTTACATCAATTTGACAGACGCTACTGTATCTAGGTTTATAAGGAGCTCTAACAATGATGTTGTATTTGATAATGTCAATGTTGGAGAAAGTGTCATAGCTCAAAAACACATTAATGGTACCAACAGTGATGTTGGTGGCTATGTTGATAGCTATGCCGGTGGGGTGACACTGAATAATGTTGATGTAGGCTCGTATATCGAGGCGAGAGATCAGATAAAAACAACGAATGGTGATGTGGGCGGACACATTTCCTCTTCCCACGGTGGTATTCAGGCTGTATCAAACAGCACGCATCTCATTTCTGGGTATGTTAGTGCTCAAGAATCCATAAAAGTGACTAACTACAGAATCAATCAATACATATTTTCTGAAGACTATGTGCAACTCAATAATACGAATGTGAATGGAGATGTTACCTCTCGTAGCAGTGGTAACCCTGCGGTTGAAGTATTAAATAACTCGTCTGTTTCTGGTGATATCACCGCCAAAGGTTTTATTCGTGTATCTGACTCTAGTGTGTCTGGCGATATTGATAATACTCAAGGGCGCAATCAGAGCATGGCAATTAATAGCAGCCAAATTGGCGGAGATATTGCTGCTAAGGGATACGTCGATGTGCAATTTTCACAAGTGTCAGGCACTGTTTCTAGTGCAAATGAAGGTGGGCGAATTGAGCACTCTAAAGTTAAAGGTGATGTTAATGTTAAAGAGTACCTTCACGTAATTAATAACTCCTATATTTGTGGAGAAGCGTCAAGCTCTGGTGATGGTGCAAATATTAACAACTCATTTGTTGGTGATGATGTATCAACTAAAAAGTATCTGCATGTCACAAATGCCTCTGTATTTGGCACTGTAAGTACCAAAAATAAAGGGATGGCTCTTTCTGGAGCGAAAATTCTTGCTGACATGAAAGCAGTAGGTTTTCCCAATAACAAGTATGTCAGTATTTCTAACAACTCTACGTTGTGTGGGCAGTTGAACTCTTCATATTATTACAACGGAAATTTGGTTGCGTTTTGTGGGTTAAATGACCCAAGTTGTAACAGCTCCCAATCAAAAGGCGAATGTCCAGTTAATGTAAGTTCAGGATCCGGTTACGATGACTTCTATGAGTTTTGTGGTACTACCCCCCCTGACCCTGAACCAACACAATGTAACTTACTTCCAATGGAAGACTTTAATGCTAATGATATTAGCAACTGGTCTGTTATTGGCTTTGGGCAAAGCATCAAACCTACACCATCTGGTGGACGATTCGTTTTAAACTCGTCTCAAAGAAATCAAGCAACAGCATCGGCATACAACTATCTATTCCCTTCGAAAGATAACTATCTTGAAGTGGAGTTTGACCACTATGCGCACTCCGGATCTGGGGCTGATGGTGTGGCATTGGTTTTATCTGATGCTAATGTGCCGCCACAAACTGGGGCATTTGGTGGTCCACTTGGCTATGGTGTGAAACCTAACATACAAGGCTTTGCTGGCGGTTGGCTTGGGTTTGGTATCGATGAATACGGCAACTACTCAAGAGAAGGTAGCTTTGAGGATAGTCATTACCGACCAGGGTTTAAGCCAAATACAGTCGCAATTCGTGGTTCTGGGATTAAGAACGGGTCTGGGCAATGGATGGGAGGTTATCGCTATATCAAAGGTAACCACAATGTTGGTGACTTAGATAGACGCCGCGATCCTAATCATAGATACAAAGTTATCATCGATTCTAAACAACAAGGTAAAGTCTACATTACGATTCAGCGTAAGATCGGTAGTGCGAACTCTTGGACAACATTGATCTCCAAATTTGATGTTATGAGAGGTTTTGGGCAAACCACGCCTCCAGAAAATTTCCGCGTGTCGATTACCGCCTCGACTGGTGACATTACCAACGTACATGAAATGGATAACTTCCAAGTTTGTGCCGATAAATACCAGAAAATAACGGAAGGCATTCACCACTTCGAATTTGATTACGCTGGTACTGGCAGTATTTGTCAGGCGTCCGAGGTAACACTACGAGCATGTATGGATGCTTCTTGTTCAAAAACGTACCCATCTTCAGTATTGAGCTCGAACCCAGGAGCAACGGTTGATCCTGTGACGGTGTCCTTATTGCCACAATCGGATTCTCTTGTCGCATGGGAAGGGGGAGATCATGTTACGTTCTCTGACTCTGTTTCGTTGAAGCTACAAGCGTTCCAATCAGGTTCAGCAAAACTTGGAATTGCAAGTAGCTCGGTTCCACAGTTTGGTTTTGACGGAGCGAAGTGTCGTATCGCTGGTGGTCCGCTATCTGAGCAAAACTGTAATATCGTATTTAACTCTGCGGCGTTGGGTGTAACGGTTCCAGATAAGGTCGCTGGTAAGCCATTCTTCAATACCAAAGGACAGGCACAATATAGCAATCAAAGTTCGCCTTATTTGGAGTTTTGTAGTTCACCAAGCCAACAGGGCGGTGACGGCGAAAATCGAGATGTTCAGTTATCCATTGAAAGAATCGAACCGACAAGCAATGCAGTATCAGTCCCCGCTTATGTCTCTTTCAAAAAGAGAGATGGTTCTTTCAGTAACGAGGTTACCGTTGGGACAAATACTGTTGAGGTTGCTGATGTCTACTTTAATAAGCAAGGTAAAGCTTACTTCAACTTAAAGTATCCAGAGGCAGGCAAAGTCGCGCTGAAGGCGAAAATAAAAGATGAAAAGGATTCGTTAGGACAGAATAGCTTTGTGAGTTTTCCAGCATATCTCAAATTGACGGTTGATGGTGGTCTGTGCGGTTCAGGCTCTTGTAGCCAGAAACTTGTTGCTGCTGGAGAAGAGTTCACAATGAAAGTGACGGCTTATCAATTTGGTGATGACAAGAAGCCAGCACAAAACTATCAACAATCAGGTTTAACGATTAGTCATAAAGTATCTTACCCGCAGTTTGATAGTGCGATTCCTGGTACTTTAGGGACGACCACATACGATCATATCAATCTAACTAATGGTACGGGGTCAGTGACGCAAACTGTGTCCGAAGTTGGTGCTTTTGACTTTACGATTACACCACCTGAAACGTATCTCGGTAGTAAAGCTTTCACCATTACGCCAGCAGAAGAAAATATTGGTCGTTTCTACCCTAAGTATTTCCGAGTTGATGAAGCGAAAGGAAATCAATGGGCTTACCCACATAAAGAAAACTTTGCTTATATGGGACAAAGCTTTGGCGTCGAGGAGTTTTATGTTGAGGCATTAAATGCGGATAAAGGCGCTTTAACAAACTACGCCTTCTTCTCTAGTGGCTTACAAGCAAAGTTTGGTTTGAAAGATACTAGCTCTTATCAGCCTCGTTTTATTTTGAACAAAACCTATACGGGGACTTGGGTGAATAATGGTGCTGCTTATGTCACTTCAAGAAGTCTAGGTAAGTTTACTGGTTCAACGACGGATGGGTTAGAGCTATTAAAAGGTTCTGGCTCAAGTTACCCAGATGGTCCGCTCAACTTTAACGAGAACGCGAAAGATACGGCGATATCAATCAAATCTGCGGATGATAATAAGGATCCAGTATCTATCGATGGAAGCGAGGGGTTATTGCCTACCCAACCTGACATCCGCTTTGGCCGTGTAGACCTAGATGATGTCGGTGGCAACCAAGGCTCGACGTTGAGAGTGCCATTACGAGTTGAATACTGGAATGGTAGCCGTTTTATTGCTAACCCAAATGACAGCCAAACCGATGTTACTGGTGTGAAGGCTAAACAAGAGCATATTTGGCCAAAAGGTAATAATGCGAAACCTAAGGATGTCACGTTAGGGGCTGGTGGAGAGGTCGCTTCTGGTCACTCTCGTTCTGTAACAGCAAAAGAAGCAGAGCCGTATCGCCAGCAAACTCGCGTATGGCTTAATCTTGAAGGTGGTGGCAATTCGCTCCCTTGGCTCAAATACGACTGGGATAAAGATGGCTCCGAAGAAAACCCATCATCGGTAGTCACGTTTGGTATTCATCGAGGTAATGACCGAGTGATTTATCGTGGTGAACCGGGCTTAACCGGACAATAACAAACTTCGGTTTCTTGCGTTAAGTAAGGAAACTGCAAGAAATTGAGGCTTTCTGCTCATGTTTGTGTACCAATGCCTTGCTGTGACAGCGAGGCATTGGTACATTTAGGACAATTTTTGTCTTCTAAATTTTTGCAGGATGAGCGAAGAATATGTTTAAAAAACTTCGTGGCATGTTTTCAAACGACCTATCTATCGATTTAGGTACTGCCAACACTCTAATTTACGTAAAGGGACAGGGTATTGTCCTTGATGAACCTTCTGTAGTTGCTATTCGTCAAGATCGTGTAGGTTCTGCAAAAAGCGTTGCTGCTGTAGGCCATGCGGCAAAACAGATGCTTGGTCGTACGCCAGGTAACATCTCAGCTATCCGTCCAATGAAAGATGGCGTTATCGCTGACTTCTACGTAACAGAAAAAATGCTTCAGCACTTCATTAAGCAAGTGCATGACAACAGCATCCTTAAACCAAGCCCACGTGTACTGGTTTGTGTTCCTTGTGGTTCTACTCAAGTTGAGCGTCGTGCGATTCGTGAATCTGCACTAGGTGCCGGTGCGCGCGAAGTTTACCTAATTGATGAGCCAATGGCGGCAGCAATCGGTGCAGGTCTGCGTGTCTCTGAGCCAACAGGTTCAATGGTGGTTGATATCGGTGGTGGTACAACTGAAGTTGCGGTTATCTCACTAAACGGTGTGGTTTACTCTTCTTCTGTACGTATCGGTGGTGACCGCTTTGATGAAGCAGTGATCAACTACGTACGTCGTAACTACGGCAGCTTGATCGGTGAAGCAACGGCTGAAAAGATCAAACACGAAATCGGTTCTGCTTACCCTGGTGATGAAGTTCAAGAGATCGAAGTTCGCGGTCGTAACCTTGCAGAAGGTGTGCCACGCAGCTTTAGCCTGAACTCAAACGAAATCCTAGAAGCATTACAAGAGCCACTGTCAGGCATCGTATCGGCAGTGATGGTTGCACTAGAACAGTGTCCACCAGAGCTTGCGTCTGATATCTCTGAAAACGGTATGGTGTTAACAGGTGGTGGTGCACTACTGAAAGACCTTGACCGTCTACTAATGGAAGAAACTGGTATTCCAGTGGTTATCGCTGAAGATCCACTAACCTGTGTGGCTCGTGGCGGCGGTAAAGCACTAGAAATGATCGACATGCACGGTGGCGATCTATTCTCTGAAGAATAAAGTGCAGGGTGGAGTCCATATGGGCTTCACCTTCATTTCCGCTCTCTGTAATTTCAATCTGCTCCATACCTAGAATCTCTTCATGTCAGATTCTCAGGTTGCCAAGTAAGGCTCAATAATCATGGTAGCAATCAGGTTAAAAACAAGATGAAACCGATTTTTGGCAGAGGTCCATCTCTGCAATTGCGTCTGTTTTTTGCTGTCATCGTGTCGGCGAGCTTGATGCTGGCTGATAACCGTCTAGATACGTTTTCCAACGTCCGATACCTATTGAACAGTATGGTTGCGCCAATCCAATACGCAGCTAATTTGCCTCGTAGCATGTTCGATGGAATGTTCGAGAGTTTAAATACTCGTCAGGCACTGATTGAAGGCAATCGCAATTTGAAGCGCGAAGTGCTTCGCCTGAAGAGCGAGCTGATCTTGCTCGACCAATATAAAGAAGAAAACCAACGCCTGCGTAAACTGCTCGGCTCTTCATTCGTCCGTGACGAGAAGAAAGTCGTCACAGAAGTGATGGCTGTGGACACGTCACCGTACCGCCACCAAGTGGTGATCGATAAAGGTCGTATTGATGGCGTTTACGTTGGTCAACCTGTTATCAACGAGAAAGGTATCGTTGGTCAGGTAACGTTTGTGGCCGCGCACAACGCACGTGTCTTGTTGTTAACAGATGCGAAAAACGCAATTCCAGTCCAAGTGATTCGTAACGATATTCGTGTTATCGCTTCCGGTAATGGTGAAGTGGATGAAATCCAACTAGAGCACATCCCAACCAGTACCGATATCCAAGTTGGCGATTTGCTGGTGACATCGGGTCTTGGGGGTATTTATCCAGAAGGCTACCCAGTCGCAACTGTTACGAATGTGGATCACGATACTCGCCAAGAATTCGCATCAATCAAAGCGGAACCTGTGGTTGAGTTTGATCGCCTGCGCTACTTGCTATTGATTTGGCCGAATGAAGACCGTCAACACAAAGTACTGCAGTCCAATGTAGAAGAAGGTTCAGAACAAGAGGTAACCGATGGCCAATAGTGTATTTAGAAGCCGAATGGTCATCGGCGTCAGCTTCTTCGTCGCGCTAGTCCTGCAAACTATTCCATGGCCAGGCGTTTTGGATTTACTACGTCCATCATGGCTGTTCCTCGTTACCTGTTATTGGGTGCTGGCACTGCCGCATCGTGTCAACGTTGGTACCGCTCTGGTTTTAGGTTTGCTTTGGGATATTTTGATTGGCTCGACGCTCGGGATCCGAGGGATGATGATGTCGATCGTTATCTACTTGGTTGCGTTGAACTTCTTGGTGATTCGTAACATGGCATTGTGGCAACAATCGATTTTGATTGCCTTTTTTACCGTGCTACTGGAACTTCTTATATTCTGTGGGGAATATTTGAACCAGGACGTAGTATTTAATCCATTATCTCTGTGGACAGCGGCAATAAACTGTATACTTTGGCCATGGATGTTTTTATTAATGCGACGCGTCCGTCGCGCATGGCACGTAAGGTAGCGTTGTGAAAAAGGGCTTATCCCTCGTTCTCGCATCGGGTTCTCCGAGAAGAAAAGAGTTGCTTGCTCAACTAGGCTATGATTTTGATATTGTGCTTCCTGATATAGAGGAAGCCAAACAAGATCACGAGCAAGCAAAAGACTATGTTTTGCGTCTCTCTCTGGAAAAAGCTCAAGCAGGCTTAGCGATGGCTAAGCCTGATTCCGTTGTATTGGGCTCCGATACCGTGGTGGTGTGCGATAACCACGTATTAGAAAAACCAAAAAATTTCGAAGATTCAAAACGCATGCTCAGCGATTTATCGGGTCGGCAGCATCAAGTGATGACTGCGGTGAGCGTCGTATCAAAAGAAAAACAACACTCAGTGGTCGTTATCACTGACGTGTGGTTCAAAACTCTGATTGAAGAAGAAATAGAACGATACTGGCAGTCAGGCGAACCATGCGATAAAGCTGGAAGTTATGGTATTCAAGGACTCGGTGGGCGTTTCGTCACCCGAATCGAAGGCAGTTATCACGCCGTAGTAGGCTTACCTTTGTTCGAAACCGATCAGCTAATTCAAGAATTTTTATAATTGTTTTGAGGTGTGCACATGAGTGCAGAATTGCTGCTTAACGTGACCCCGAGTGAAACTCGTGTGGCCATGATTGAAGGTGGAGTACTACAAGAAGTTCATATAGAACGAGAATCGCGCCGTGGCATTGTTGGCAATATTTATAAAGGCAAAGTGAGCCGAGTATTGCCGGGCATGCAAGCGGCGTTTGTCGATATTGGTTTAGATAAAGCGGCATTCTTGCACGCGTCAGATATTGTTCCGCATACTGAGTGTGTGGCGGAAAACGAAAAGCAACAATTTCAAGTTCGTGATATTTCTGAGTTGGTTCGCCAAGGTCAGGATATTGTTGTGCAGGTGGTTAAAGACCCACTAGGTACCAAGGGCGCTCGCCTGACGACTGATATTACCCTCCCATCACGTTATCTTGTCTTTATGCCTGGGGCTAGCCATGTTGGCGTTTCTCAGCGTATCGAAAGTGAAAGTGAACGTGAGCGTCTAAAGAAAGTGGTTAACCACTATTGCGACGAGCACGGCGGTTTTATTATTCGTACTGCGGCAGAAGGTGCAGACGAAAAAGAGCTCTCTCAAGATGCGGCATTTTTGAAGCGCTTATGGCAGAAAGTCATGGAGCGTCGCTCGAAGTACAAAACCCGTTCGACCTTGTACGGTGAGTTAGGCTTGGCACAACGCATCCTGCGTGATTTTGTTGGCACTGAGCTAGACAAGGTTATGGTTGACTCTCGTCTTGAATACGAGAACCTTAAAGAGTTTACGTCTGAGTATGTTCCTGAGCTGACTGATAAGCTTGAGTTGTACGAAGGCGATAAGCCAATCTTCGATATGTACGACACAGAGAACGAAATCCAACGCTCTCTGGAACGTAAAGTTGAGCTTAAGTCAGGTGGCTACCTAATCATTGATCAAACTGAAGCAATGACAACGGTCGACATCAATACTGGCGCGTTTGTCGGTCGTCGTAATCTTGAAGAAACCATCTTCAACACTAATGTTGAAGCGACTCAAGCGATCGCTCGTCAGCTGCGTCTACGCAACTTAGGCGGCATTATCATTATCGACTTTATCGATATGGCGTCAGAAGAACATCGTAAGCGTGTACTAACTTCGTTGGAAACTGCGCTCTCAAAAGATCGAGTGAAGACCAACATTAATGGCTTTACTCAGCTAGGCTTAGTTGAGATGACTCGTAAGCGTACGCGCGAAAGTATTGAACATATCTTATGTTCTAGCTGTCCTACTTGTGAAGGTCGCGGTAGCGTGAAGACAGTAGAGACCGTGTGTTACGAGATCCTACGTGAAATTACCCGAGTGAACCGTGCTTATGATGCAGACAACTTTGTCGTATACGCGTCACCATACGTAGCGGAAACACTATTGGGTGATGAATCTCACGCACTGGCTGAACTCGAAGTATTTATTGGTAAGCAAGTTCGTATTCAAGCTGAGCCCCTGTACATTCAGGAGCAGTTTGACGTCGTCATGATGTAATTGGAAAATTTGTGAATTCTGGTTTTAACCGTTTCGGGCGTTTCTGCGCGTGGACTTTAGTGACGTTATTGGTGCTTTTAGCCATCTTAGTAACCACACTACGCGTAGCATTGCCACAACTTAACCACTTCCAAGATGAGATCAAAACCTGGGTCAAGCAAGGCACAGGTTTTGACTTTTCTATTGCCAGCGTTGCTGGCTCTTGGCGTAATAGCCATCCCTCTATCGCACTGCAAGGCTTAGAAGCGAATCTGCCGAATAACCAAGACGCGCGCTTTGCCGTGGATGAAATTCATATTGAATTCGACTTGATTCAATCTCTCCTAAAGTTTAAGCCTGTGGTCGCAGATCTCACCATTGATGACTTGGCATTAGACATTCGTACCGTTGATTTGTTGTCTAAATCAGAAAATAACGACCCAGCAGCGAATGTCAGCCAAAGTGAATCAAAGCTGATTGATCAGTTGGACTCCTTGTTACTGCGTCAGTTTGAAGATTTCACGATTACCGACTCACGTATTTGGTACAAGTCAGTGTCTGGTGAAACACGCCGCTTGGACATCGAGCAATTACGTTGGAGCAACCAAGGTAAGCATCACTTAGCGGAAGGCACAGTGAGCATTGCGGACGCAAGTCTCAACTCATTGTTAGTGCGTGCTAACTTCAAAGATTATGGTTCGCTGCGTGATATCTCAGGTGAATTTTACGTAAGTGCAAAAGATGTGTCTGTGACGCCTTGGCTAACCACTTACATGCAAGATGAGTCTGGCGTTGAGTCAGGCAAAGTGAGTCTCAACACTTGGTTGACGTTGCAACACAGCCAACCAAGTTACGCTTATGTCGATCTGCAACCCTCTGAGTTAGTGTGGAATGAGAAAGGGCGTCATGAACTGCTGCTGGAGTCTGGTATTTTCAAGCTTTCACCAGATAAAGAAGGCTGGAAAGTAAATGGTCACTCACTGCAAATTCGCACCGATGACCGACCATGGCCTGAGCTGGATGTTGCCTTTGATTGGCAACCAGATGGCTGGCTACTCAACTTATCCCAATTAGACATTGAAGCGTTAACCCCGCTCGTTAAGCTAGCACCTAAATCAGAATCCACTACGGATTTGCTAGATAAACTAGCGCCGAAAGGACGAGTGGAAGACATTCGCCTGTCGATGAATGGTGGTTTAGACACGCTACGTTACTCAGCCGAACTGGATGAATTGGGTTTAACGCAGTGGGAGCTGCTGCCTGGCTTTAGTCATGTGCAAGGCAAAGTCTCGGGTAACCTAGAACAAGCAAAAGCGAAAGTGACGGTTATCGATGATGTCTTCCCATATGGGGACGTATTCCAAGCGCCTTTAAACATCAAACAGGGTGAAGTCGACATCGTTTGGCAGCAAGATGAAGATGGTTGGCGTTTGTGGTCTGATAAAGTGACTGCGGCGACACCCGATCTGCAAGTGCTGGGTGCGTTCCGTCTCGATTTCCCGAAAGAGCAAAGCCCATTTCTGTCGTTTTATGCAGAAGCTGATCTCTACAACGCTGGTGAAACGTGGCGTTACCTTCCAACTCTAGCACTTGGGCAAGATTTGACAGACTACCTATCTACTGCGATTCAGGGTGGTAAGGTCAATACTGCGAAGCTGCTTTGGTATGGCGAGCTAGGTGACTTCCCGTATAAAGAGCATAACGGCATGTTCCAAGCATGGGTTGGATTGAAGAATGCGAAGTTCAGCTTTGATACTGCTTGGCCAACCATTACAGATTTACAACTCGATTTGTTGTTTGAAAACGATGCCATGTACTTGGATTCGAAGTCTGCCACGTTAAATGGCGTGAAAGCGAAGCGAATCACAGGTCGTATTCCCGAGCTTGCAGAAGGTGGCCATATCGAGATCGAAGCGAAAGCAAGCGCACCGGGTAATGAAGTTCGTGACTACATGATGGCAACGCCACTGGTTGACTCTGTGGGGGCTGCGTTGACCGCACTGCAAGTTAGTGGTCCTGTTTATTCAGAATTCCAACTCAATATCCCATTTGATACCGAGAAAGATGCTCGCGCATGGGGTTATGCGGATCTTAAGAACAACCGCGTAGATATTGATGCGCCGCCGATGACGTTAGAGAACGCGACTGGCCGTATCAAGTTCGATAACGATGTAGTGACTACTTCTGGTCTATCTGCTGAATTATTGATGCAGCCAATCTCACTGGACTTTCGTGGTGAGAACGCCGAGCAAGGCTACAATGTGACCATCAATACCCTTGGTGATTGGGAGGTAGACCCACTCAAACCTTACCTTGGCGAGCGTTGGTTAAGCCTTGTTTCAGGTCATGCACCATGGCAAATGGACATCGATCTACAACTCAACGATGTGGGTTTTACCTATCAAGTGGATGTGCTTGCTCAGCTAAGTCAGTTAGCAAGTGAATATCCGTACCCGCTTGGGAAAAAACGGGGCGAAAAAGGGCAAGCGAAGCTCCAAGCTTCTGGAAACCAAGAAAGTGTTTCGGCTCGTTTGCAGATCCCAAATGCGAAGTACCAAACGGAAATCGACATTTCAGGCGATGTCCCAGTATTGACCGCAACAAATCTCGTTGTGGGGAACGGCGGTTTCAAAATCAGCCCTGTGGTAGGACACGACGCCTCAATTCGTTTGGATGATTTGAGCCTCGATAAGTGGGCGGATTTAATGCACGTTCCACAAAGTACCACACAGTCTGTTTTGTCGAGCATGAAAACACCGACTGTTCCACTTCCAACGCGTATTAGCATGGATGTGAAGAATTTGGAGCTTGGTGGTATCGAGTTTCACGATGTGGATTTGAATGCACGTAAGAAGAATCTAAGCTGGCAGCTCGATGTTGATAGTCAAGAAGTGAAAGGTAAAGCCAATTACCTCAAACCGTATGATTTGTCCGTCTCATTGGAGCATTTACACCTGTATATTCCAGGTTTTGATGAGATGACGAAAGAGCGCAGTTCTCTGTTCGCTAGTGAAGATCAGAGCGCACCACTAATCTCAAACTTTGACCGCAAGTTCCATGCAGAAATGCCAAACTTAACTTTGAACATTGATGATTTCTGGTTGCAAGGTTACAAGGTCGGCAAGGTAAACGTGGATGTCGAGCGTGGCAATAATCGACTTGAATGGAAGAACGTAACTTTCAGTAGTGGTCAAAACCGTATTGATATGAGCGGTTGGTGGGAGCTAACCAAAGAGCGAAGTCATTCAAACCTATCCATGAAAGTTAAGGGTGATAACAACAGTGATTTGATGGAGCGCTTTGGGATAACCTCTGGCATCCAACAAGCGCCGTTTGAAATCAATGCCAACCTAGACTGGGATGGCGCGCCGTGGTCGATGAAGACTCAAAGTTTGCAAGGTGACGTCTCTACCGAATTTGGTAAAGGCGTGATCACCGAAGTGAGTGGCGCGGCGCGATTGCTCGGTCTGTTTAGTCTTGATTCGATCATTCGTAAGATGCAGCTCGACTTTACTGACGTGTTCGACAAAGGGATGGCATTCAACTCAATTACGGGTACAGGCCAAATCCAAGATGGTGTATTTATCACCAACGATATTGTGATGGATGCACTGGCCGGTGAAATGAAGATTCGTGGCATCGCCGATATGAACACCCGCTTGGTGGATGCGGAAGTGAACTTTACTCCGGACATTACTTCAGGTTTGCCTATGCTGACTGCCTTTGCTGTAGCGCCTCAAACGGCGTTGTACGTACTGGCGATTTCGACGGTTATTTCTCCAGTAGTGGAAGTCTTCACGCAAGTAAACTACGAAGTGAAAGGTCCTCTGGATTCACCTACTGTAAAAGAGATTTCACGAAGCAAAGGTGAATACAAGTTGCCAGAAAAACTGCGTGAGCAAGCGAAGTAATTGCGCGGTTAGTCTTCCGACGAACAAGGAATTGAATACATGGAACGTGTTGGCATCATCCAAATGACATCAGGTCCAGATATCGAGGAGAATCTGGACCTCATTGCCAAGCAATGCGCATTGGCTGCTGAGCAAAGTGTGAAGCTGGTTGTGACACCAGAAAACGCTACGCAGTTTGCCAATCGAGAGGCGTATCACCAGAACGCAGAAACTTTGGGTAACGGTCCTATTCAGCAGTGTTTATCTGAGATCGCACAACGCAATCAATTAACGCTAATAGTCGGAAGCATGCCGATTCGCACTGAACAAGGCGTGACTACCACGACATTGGTTTTCTCACCGCAAGGCGAGCGTATTGCTTATTACGATAAGCTGCACATGTTTGACGTGGATGTAGCCGATGGGTATGGCAGCTATCGTGAGTCGGATACCTTTAGTGCAGGTAATCGCATCGTGACGGCAGAGACCAATATTGGTACGGTAGGCTTAAGTATTTGCTACGACGTACGCTTTCCTGAACTGTTTAAAGCACTACGCTTAGCAGGAGCACAAGTTATCGTTGTGCCCGCTGCGTTTACCGCCGTCACGGGAGAGGCGCATTGGGAAGTACTGCTAAGAGCGCGTGCGATTGAAACCCAGTGCTGGATTCTTGCCTGCGGGCAAACGGGGACGCATCCTTGTGGTCGTCAAACCTGGGGGCACTCCATGGTGATTGACCCTTGGGGGCGCGTTCACCAACAATTGAATGACCAAGTAGGACTGCTGGTGGCAGAGATAGATTTGTCACACAACCAGCAAGTAAGGCAGAATATGCCGCTGACTCAACACAGTCGCTTTCAAAATGAATTGAAACGGAAATAAAAGAGCTAACTATGAGCATAAACCAAATAGAACAGGCACTCCTTGCCCCAAACGGTCTGACAGAGCAAGACATCGCTGACACACTAGCGAGCATTGCGACGCGCCAGATCGATTATGCGGACATTTACTTTCAGTCCAGCTGGCATGAGTCTCTGGTTCTAGAAGACAGCATCATTAAAGATGGCTCTTTCAATATTGACTGTGGTGTCGGAGTACGAGCAGTCACAGGCGAGAAAACCGGTTTCGCCTACTCAGACCAAATTCAACTAGAAGGTTTGAAGCAAAGTGCGATTGCAGCGCGTGGTATTGCGCAGCAAGGTCAAAACGGCAAAGTGCACGCATTCAAGCGTTCTGATAACCAAGCTTACTACGATGCGGTAAACCCACTAGCAAGCTGGGAAAAGCAACAAAAAACTGAACTGTTATTGTCTCTGGATGCGTACATTCGTACCAAAGAGCCACTCATCAAAGAAGTGTCGATAAGCATCAGCGGTGTGCACGAGCAAATGCTAGTTGCAGCAACCGACGGTACTTACGCTGGCGATATTCGCCCGCTTGTTCGTCTATCAATCAGTGTTCTTGCTGAAAAAGGCGATCGCCGTGAACGCGGTAGCGCTGGTGGTGGTGGTCGTTTCGGTTACGACTTCTTCCTATCTGAAACGAACGGCGTGAAACAAGCCTTCCAATTCGCAGATGAAGCGATTCGTATGGCGCTAGTGAACTTAGAAGCAGAAGCAGCACCTGCAGGCATGATGCCTGTGGTACTTGGTTCTGGCTGGCCGGGCGTATTGCTGCACGAAGCGGTAGGTCACGGTTTAGAAGGTGATTTCAACCGCAAAGAGTCGTCAGTGTTCTCGGGCAAGATGGGTGAGCAAGTGACATCTCCGCTTTGTACGATCGTGGATGATGGCACGCTAAAAGATCTGCGCGGTTCATTGAACGTGGATGATGAAGGTGTGAACGGTCAATACAACACACTTATCGAAAATGGTGTGCTTAAGGGCTACATGCAAGATAAGTTGAACGCACGCCTAATGGGTGTGAATCCTACAGGTAACGGCCGTCGTGAGTCTTACGCGCATCTACCAATGCCACGTATGACCAACACTTACATGCTGCCGGGTGAGCACACGCCAGAAGAGATCATCTCTACAGTGAAGAAAGGTCTGTACGCACCAAACTTCGGGGGCGGTCAGGTGGACATCACTTCTGGTAAGTTCGTGTTCTCTGCATCGGAAGCGTACTTGATTGAAGATGGCAAAATCACTCGCCCAGTGAAAGGCGCAACGTTGATAGGCTCAGGCATCGAAGCAATGCAACAAGTTTCTATGGTGGGTAACGACCTAAGCATCGACAGAGGCGTTGGCGTATGTGGTAAGGCGGGTCAAAGCGTACCAGTTGGCGTTGGTCAACCAACATTGAAGCTCGATTCAATCACCGTGGGTGGTACTGAGTAAGCATTAACTACCAATTAGCTATGACGTTAAAGATCGTCATTCCTTACCGCGACGAAGGAGCGATGATAGGGAATCTCGACTTTTAGCCTAGAGCATCAAACGTTAAGCTATTAAAGAATAAAAGAGCGCCCATTGAGCGCTCTTTTGTTTTAGGGGGAGATGATTCGCTACAGATTCTCTTCCGCAAACTCTGCCAAGCGACTGCGCACCACACCATTGAGGTGAATATTGGCGCTGCCTTCAAAGTTCTTGAAGCGTTCTACCATATACGTCAAACCAGACGTCACTGGGGTTAGGTAGTGGGAGTCAATCTGTGCCAAGTTACCCGAGCACACAATCTTAGTGCCTTCACCACAACGGGTGATGATGGTTTTGATTTGTGAAGCGGTTAAGTTCTGACACTCATCGAGCAATACAAACGCATTCTGGATAGAGCGACCACGCATAAAGTTAATCGATTTAAACTGAATGTTGGCTTTATCGCAGATGTACTTCATCGAACCTTCGGTGCAATGGTCGTTCTTGTGCAGCGCTTCCAAGGTATCGGTCACTGCGGCTAACCACGGCATCATTTTCTCTTCTTCCGAGCCCGGTAAGAAACCAATCGACTCACCAATATCTGGCGTGTTCCGCGTTACGATAATCTTATCAAACATGCCTTTTTCAATGGTTTGCTCTAGTGCCGCTGCCATTGCAAGGAGCGTTTTACCACTACCGGCAGCGCCGGTCAGAATCACCAAATCAATATCAGGATCAAGCAAGGCATCCATCGCCATGCCTTGATAGATATTTTTCGGTGTAATGTCCCAAGCGCGACGATGCATCATGCGCTCACGACTCAGGTCGAGCAGCGTAACCTTATCCTCATTAATGGTTTCTACTCGACCTACAAAATCACTCTCTTCATCAATCACGTATTGGTTGATAAAGGTCGGCTCGAACGGTTCGCGATTGAGTTTATGGAACGTTTTTCCACCCAGCGCGTAACTCTCAACTTCATCCACATCACTCCAAAAATCACCTTCACGTTGTTGGAAGCCTTTGGTGAGATATTGGATATCATCAATCAGTTGATCCGTACGATAGTCTTCAACGAAACGTACGCCAGCGCCTTTGGCTCGCAAACGCATGTTGATGTCTTTGGTTACGAGCACGACTTCACGTGGTGCGCGTTTGTTTTGCAGATAAAGCACCGCATTGAGTATGCGGTTGTCACCGGCTTTGTCGGCGAAGGCTTTGACGGTTTCCTGCAATTCGAAGTCCGCCAAAATAGAGATGGTGCCTTGGCTTGGGTTGTCTTTAGAAACTGGAATACCTTCTGAGATTTCATCGGGTGTTGCGTCTTTAAACAGATCTTCCAAAGCGCGAATCGCAACGCGTGCATCCCTTGCTACATCACGTTTACTGTCTTTGATTCGGTCGAGTTCTTCCAACACGGTCATTGGGATGACGACATCGTGTTCTTGGAAAGAGAAGATGGCGAAGGGTTCATGAAGAAGAATGTTGGTATCGAGTACAAACAGTTTCCGATCGGTATCGCCCATAGCGTCTCCTTGCCGCAGCGCGGCTTTGCTGGCTAGTAGCTAAGAAGGAACAGTCTTCCTAACTCTGATTGCTTGCAATAGAGGTTGTCGGGCAATGTCGGTTAGTGCGCAACCGAGTAGCAAGACAACTTACTGCAAACCCGTGTTGATCCTAATCGTGTACTTAATGCGCTCAAATCATGCTTGATGACTCTAAGCGCCCCTCACTAGAAGTATACGTAAAATTTACTTCTTACAACTTAATAATTGTCATGAGTTTTTTACAATTTGATTGCATTCCTAATTCAGGAAAAAAAGTTGCCCCTCTGGGCGGTTTCGGCGTGACCTAAATCACAGCTTCAAGTAAGATTAGCGACCTTTTTCTGCGTATAGGCTACGCCCGATTTATCATGTTCAGCTGGCTTAAAAATGCACAGCACAAAGTGGCATGACAAGCACGATTGGCATAGCAGAAGCCAGAATCAGATCTAAACTATTATCCATGCCCATCGGGATGGGTAGAGACCAACAAGAAACAACAACGAGGTAGTCAATTCATGACATTTGCTTTGGGGCAGCGCTGGATTAGCGATACGGAAAGCGATTTAGGTTTAGGTACCGTAGTAGCAATGGATGCTCGTACTGTGACATTGATGTTTGCAGCATCAGAGGAAAACCGAGTTTACGCACGTAACGATGCACCAGTTACCCGAGTAACGTTCAACGTCGGTGATGTCATCGATTGCCAAGAAGGTTGGTCATTAAAAGTTGAAGAAGTACTGGAAGATGAAGGTCTATACACCTATTTCGGTACTCGTGAAGACACGCAAGAAACGGCGATCGTGTTGCGTGAAATCTTCCTAAGCAACCACATTCGTTTTAACAAACCGCAAGACAAGTTGTACGCAGGTCAAATCGACCGCATGGACAACTTCGTACTTCGCTACCGTGCGCTACAAAACCAATTTGAGCAACACAAGAGCCCAATGCGTGGTCTGTGTGGCATGCGTGCAGGCTTGATCCCTCATCAGCTTTACATCGCACATGAAGTGGGTCGTCGTCACGCGCCTCGCGTATTGTTAGCGGATGAAGTTGGTCTGGGTAAAACCATCGAAGCGGGCATGATCATCCACCAGCAAGTGCTGTCCGGTCGTGCTGAACGTATCCTTATCGTGGTGCCAGAGACACTGCAACACCAGTGGCTCGTTGAGATGATGCGTCGTTTCAACCTGCACTTCTCTATCTTCGATGAAGAGCGTTGTATTGAAGCGTTCGCAGAAGCGGAAAACCCATTTGATACGCAGCAATATGTGCTGTGTTCACTGGATTTCCTACGTAAGAGCCGCAAGCGTTTTGAGCAAGCGCTAGAAGGTGAGTGGGATCTATTGGTTGTCGATGAAGCGCACCACCTAGAGTGGAGCCAAGACAAACCAAGCCGCGAATACCAAGTGGTAGAGGGTTTAGCAGAACGCACTGCGGGTGTGTTACTGCTTACCGCAACACCAGAGCAGCTAGGTCGTGAGAGTCACTTCGCTCGTCTACGTCTGCTAGACCCAGATCGATTCTACGATTACGACGCATTCGTTGAGGAAGAAGAGCAATACGCACCTGTTGCGGATGCTATTACTTCGCTGTTCTCTGGTGAGAAACTGCCTGACGAAGCGAAAAACCAAATTACAGAACTGCTTTCTGAACAAGACGTTGAGCCGCTATTCCGCATTATCGAAAGCGACAGTGATGAAGAAGCGAAAGCGTCAGCGCGCCAAGAGCTGATCGACAACCTGATGGACCGTCACGGTACAGGTCGCGTTCTGTTCCGTAACACGCGTGCAGCGATCAAAGGCTTCCCGAAGCGTAACGTGCATCTAATGCCAATGGACATTCCACAGCAGTACACCACGTCAATGCGTGTATCAGGCATGATCGGCGGCAAGATGACACCGGAAGCGCGCGCGGTGAAGAACCTTTATCCAGAAGAAATCTTCCAAGAATTTGAAGGTGAAGATTCAAGCTGGTGGCAATTTGACTCACGTGTGAACTGGCTGCTCGAGAAAGTAAAAGAGAAGCGCAGCGACAAAGTGCTGGTTATCGCTTCTCGTGCAAGTACAGCGCTGCAACTTGAGCAGGCACTGCGTGAGCGTGAAGGTATTCGTGCAACCGTATTCCACGAAGGTATGTCGATTCTTGAGCGTGACAAAGCGGCTGCTTACTTTGCGCAAGAAGAGGGTGGCGCGCAGGTTCTCATCTGTAGCGAAATCGGCTCAGAAGGTCGTAACTTCCAGTTTGCTAACCAGCTTGTGATGTTCGATTTACCGTTCAACCCAGATTTGCTAGAGCAACGTATTGGTCGTTTGGACCGTATCGGTCAGAAGCGTGATATCGACATTCATGTACCTTACCTAAAAGGCACATCACAAGCGATCCTTGCGCGTTGGTTCGATGAAGGTCTAAATGCGTTTGCTGAAACCTGTCCAACAGGTCGCGCGGTTTACGATAAGTACTCTGATGCGCTGATTGAAATGCTGGCGTCTGGTGATGTTTCAAACCTTGATGAAGTGATTGAAGAATCAGCGAAAATGAACAAAGAGCTGAAATCACAACTTGAGCAAGGTCGTGACCGTCTGTTAGAGATGCACTCAAACGGCGGCGAGAAAGCGCAGCAGATTGTTGAGAAAATCTCATCGACAGATGGTGATACAAACCTAGTAACGTTCGCATTGTCTCTGTTCGACACCATTGGCTTGAACCAAGACGACAAAGGCGAGAACGCACTTGTGGTAACGCCATCTGAGCACATGATGGTGCCAAGCTACCCAGGCTTGCCATACGAAGGTGCGACTATCACATTTGACCGTGATACAGCGCTATCTCGTGAAGACATGCACTTCATCAGTTGGGAACACCCAATGATTCAAGGTGGTATTGATCTGCTGATGAGCGAAGGTGTGGGTACCTCTGCGGTTTCTCTGCTGAAGAACAAAGCGCTACCAGTGGGCACTATCTTACTTGAGTTGGTTTACGCGGTGGATGCACAAGCACCAAAACGCAGCGGCATTACTCGCTTCCTACCGAAGACGCCAATTCGTATGATGATGGATGCTCGTGGTAACGATCTGTCTTCTCAGGTTGAGTTTGAAGGCTTCAACCGTCAGCTTAGCCCGGTAAACCGTCACCTAGGCAGCAAGCTAGTGACATCAGTACAGAAAGATATTCACAGCCTAATCGAAGCGGGAGACGCATTGGTTGAGCAGAAAGTGGAAGAAGTTCGCAAGCAAGCGCATCAAGACATGCAACAAAGCTTGAATTCCGAGCTTGAGCGTCTACAAGCACTGAAAGCGGTTAACCCGAACATCCGTGATGAAGAAATTGAATCGATTGAAGAACAAATCAAAGAGCTAACAGGTTACATCAACCAAGCTCAGGTTCAGTTAGATTCGCTACGTCTGATTGTGGTCAGCCATAACTAATCAGCGTTCAAACACACGAAAAAAGGTCTTCAATTGAAGACCTTTTTCTTTATCTGAGCTTGGTTTATCTCAGCGGTTCGGTTAATCGCTCGTAGCTAATTACATTAGCCACTTCCACCAAATAAACAGCGCTAAGAAGCCGAATAAGTAAATCAAGCCAGCAATCGACAACCACTTCAATTTACGACCCAGCGCTAATGGCTCAGGTAAGTCGGTTTTGCTCACTAAAATGTAGTTCAGTAGCGCAAAGAACGGTGTCGTCATAAACGCCAGTACCATGGCAAAGTTCAGCATTGGTAGCAGTGCTGACGCCCAGAACACCACAATACCTAATGCCAAGACCGATACCATTAGCATGATCGCTGACGTGGCTTTTGGGTTAGTCTCTGGTTGTGAGCGCAGTAGACGTTGAGAGTCTGAAATCACACGAGAGTATCCATCAATTACCGTAATTGTACTGCCGAAGATGCAGAAGAACGCAATCACCGCAATTAGGTAGCGTGACCACTCACCAATAGTCGCAGCGTACAAGCCAACAAGCTGGTGGGAGAAGCCAACACCGGAGCTTTTAAGCTCGATGCCTGAGCCGTGCAACATCAACGCACCTAAGGATACAAATACCAACGCCAATACTGCTGTACCAATGTAGCCGACGTTAAAATCAAACAACGCAGATTTGGCGGTGACTTCTTGTTGGCTGGTTTGGCGCTTTAGCCACGCAGACGTTAAACAAGAGATCTCGATTGGAGCAGGCATCCAGCCCATGGTCACGACGATAAAGCCGATTGCTGCAATTGACCACGGAGAAGGAGATTCAAAGTTCGCAACAGGCTCTACCGGATTACCAAACGCAATCGCTACTGCTAGTAATGTCGCAATGGTCAGTACTGTCATGATGACTTTTGAGAGCGTATCCAGCGCTTTGTAATGACCAGCAAATAGGATCACCAAGCACGTGACCAATACAATGATGCTGAGTGACGCCATCGACAATGAAAATGGAATGAAGTAACCCAACAAGCTCGCACTGAACATCAGAAGGGCTGCTGTATTGATCACCGCAGATACGGAGCTGAGAAACAAGAACAACCACAAGTATGGACGACCAAGCTTAGCGTAGCCTTCAACCAAGGTTTTGCCTGTACCCATGGTGTACTGCACGCCTGCTCGGAAAAATGGGTATTTAAAAAGGTTTACCAGCAGGATAAGCACGGCGAGTTGCCAGCCATAAATGGCACCAGCTTTTGTTGAAGCAACGAGGTGAGAGCCGCCTACTGCGGCAGAAGCCATGAGAATGCCGGGACCCAACGAGCGTACAAATTGGGAGATTTTGGATTGGGGTTGATCTGGTACTGCAGATTCCATTTGTTATTGTCCTTGTTCATCAACGATAAACTATAAGTAACATGCCCAGTATGGTTGTCAATTTAATTTTACAACTTGTTTTGTTTTTATTTTTATTGGTAATTTGACTTGTTAACTTTCGTTATTTCAAAAAGTTATATCGACCCTTATTGGTGAAAAAATTAAACGTGTTTTGTGCATGCATCTTGAGGGCTCTTGGGTATAATCAGCGCGTTTTTATTCTGTAGAGATCCTGCCCATGGCAATGCTTGAGTACAATCCACCAACCGACCCTTGGATTGATGTCGTTTTTGAAGATGAGCAAATTTTGGCGGTAAACAAGCCATCTGGTTTGCTCTCTGTGCCGGGGCGTCTCGCTGAGCACTATGACAGTATGTGGAGTCGACTCACTGAGCAGTATCCAGATATTCAAGTCGTGCATCGCTTGGATATGTGCACTTCCGGTTTGATGGTACTGGCGAAGAACAAACGTGCAGAAAGCGCGTTAAAGAAACAGTTTCAATACCGATTGACGCATAAGATTTACTACGCGCGCGTTTGGGGGCATATAGAGCAAGAAGAGGGTGAGATTGACCTGCCGCTGATTTGTGATTGGCCTAATCGTCCGTTGCAGAAAGTGTGTTTTGAAGATGGCAAACCTTCTAAGACGCTTTTCCAAGTAGCGAAGCGAGAAGAGCATCCTGATGGTTCAAAGACGACGATTGTACGTTTGTTGCCGATCACTGGTCGCTCACACCAATTGCGTGTCCACATGCAAGCATTAGGTCACCCGATTGTGGGGGATGAATTTTACGCAACTGAAGAAGCAAAAGCTTTCTCCAAGCGCCTAGAACTGCACGCCGCTGAGTTGAGCTTTTACCATCCGAAATGCCATTGGCTGCGCAGCATTTTTGTTCCTTGTGATTTTTACCCGGAAGCGGAAGCGATGATCTTTGACTATTTCGACCCAGCGCGTAAATTACCAGATTACAAAACACTGCCACGTCCATAAATTCACCTTTAGGCAGTGAACAAGGAGTTGTTATGTCACTGCCTAAAGTGGTCTTCCTCGACCGCGCGACTATTCCCGTTCAAATTCAAGTTCCTCGTCCAAGCTTTGCCCATGATTGGGTGGAATACGATCTGACTTCTTCTGAGCAAGTTGTTGAACGCCTTTCTGATGCAGATATCGTGATCAGCAACAAAGTGATGCTCGACCAAACCGTTCTCTCTCAACTTCCCAACCTCAAGATGATTGCTGTCGCGGCTACGGGTTTTAATAATGTCGATGTTGATTATTGCGCTGAGCACAATGTTGCGGTCGCCAACGTGCGTGGCTATGCGACTCGCTCGGTGCCTGAACACGTCATTGCGATGCTTTTTGCCTTGCGCCGCAACTTGTTTGGTTATCATCAAGACATTGCCGCAGGCGAGTGGCAACGTAATAAACAGTTTTGTTTCTTTACGCATCCAATTGGGGACGTTGCAGGTAGCACTTTGGGGGTGGTTGGCAGCGGCGCATTAGGTCTGGCGACGGCACAATTAGCGAAAGCGTTAGGTATGAACGTGGTGTTTGCGGAGCGCAAAGGCGTAACCGAGTGCCGAGAAGGCTATGTCTCTTTTACTGAAATGCTAAATCAAGCGGACGCCATCACTCTGCATTGTCCATTGAATGATGAAACACGTAATTTGATTGGCGAAGCGGAACTTAAGCAGATGAAGCCAACATCAATTTTGATTAATACCGGACGTGGTGGCTTGGTAGATGAGCAAGCCTTAGTGGATAGCTTAAAACAAGGTGAGATTGTTGGTGCAGGGTTTGATGTCTTTACCCAAGAGCCCGCCGATGAGAGTAATCCGTTGGTTGCCAATATGCACTTACCCAATCTATTGTTAACGCCACACCTCGCTTGGGGCAGTGACTCATCGATTCAGCGTTTGGCTGAGATCTTGATTGAGAATATTAACGCCTTTGAGCGTGGTGAAAGCCTCAATCGCTTGGCGTAATACCTGAAAATAGGCATGAAAAAAGCAGACTCACAGGTCTGCTTTTTACTTTCTTAAGCGTTGAATTACATTTCTTCTTCAAATGCTTTCAGAATTTGGAAGATTTCACGGTAAGATTTTGCTGGTTTACCGGCTTTCTTCTCTTTTGCTGCTTGGCGAGCAAGTTGGCGTAGACGTTGACGATCCGCTTCTGGGTACAATTCCATTACGTCATCAATCGCTTTATCGCCTTCTTCCACAACGCGGTCACGCAGCGCTTCTAGCTTGTGCAGAGCAGCTGTCGCTTGTGAGTGCTTGTTGCGGATTTTATCCAGTGCCGCTTGAATTGGTTCTGGATCTTCGTAGCGCATTAGCTTACCAATGCGTTGTAGCTGACGACGACGTGCTTCGTTTTTAAAGCGTTGTGCATCAGCAACCGCTTCGCGCAGTTCTTCGCTCAATGGAAACTTTTCTAGAACCGCCGGCTTAAGACCAACTAGCTCTTCACCAAGCTTTTGCAGCTCTTCCATGTCTCGCTTCATCTCGGATTTACTAACCCAGATGATCTCTTCTTCTGGTTCCCATGGCGCTTTTTGATTCTTACGTGCCATTTCAGTTGCCTGTGTTTTGATTAATATTATGACTATTTTAACAAGAATCGTGGGGAGAAAGCGAAATTCTTGTTATTCTATTGTGCATCGAATACATGATGTGAAAGACAATGGATATTAAACAGCAGGTTGCTGAGCAACGTACCGAGCTAGAACAAGCCGTTTCACGTGCACTAGAAATCGCTGCGGCGAAGTCTGATGCCGCTGAAGTCGCAATCACCAAGAGTACGGGTTTGAGTGTTTCCACTCGCATGGGTGACGTGGAAAACGTTGAATTCAACAGCGATGGCGCACTAGGCATTACTGTCTACCGTGGTCAACGTAAAGGCAGTGCTTCCACATCTGACTTGAGCGAAGCTGCTATTGAGCAAACCGTTCTAGCAGCACTAGACATCGCTCAATACACATCAGAAGACCCGTTCGCAGGTCCTGCTCCAAAAGAATACATGGTGAAAGAGGTGCCAGACTTAGACCTTTTCCACCCAGATGCTCCTGATCCAGACTACGCAGCGCAGGTCGCTATCGCAGCTGAAAAAGAAGCGCTGAACTACAGCGACGCAATTAAGCAAAGCGATGGTGCGAGCTACGATAGTCACTACGGCGTTAAGGTTTACGGTAACAGCCATGGCTTGTTAGCAAGTTACGCATCAAGCCGTCATAGCACTAGCTGTTGTGTGATTGGCGTGGGTCAAAACGGCGAGATGGAACGCGATTACAGCTATACCGTTGCGCGCCATCGTGACGATCTTTGGTCACCAGAAATGGTTGGCCGCAAAGCGGCAGAGAAAACCATCAGTCGCCTTGACGCGCAAAAGCTTAAGACGGGCAAATACCCAGTGATGTTTGCTGCGGACGTAGCGACAGGCTTGATTGGTCACCTAGTGATGGCAATCAGCGGTGGTAACCTGTACCGCAAATCTTCTTTCCTATTGGATCACCTTGGTAAGCAAGTATTGCCGGAGTGGTTCAACATTTCTGAGCGTCCGCACGTACTACGTGGGTTAGCTTCAAGCCCATTCGATAGCGAAGGTGTCTACACGCAAGATCGTGAAATCATCACCGATGGTGTTTTAGCTACCTACTTGCTAACTAGCTATGCCGCTCGCAAGATGAAGATGGACCCAACGGGTCACGCTGGTGGTATCCATAACTGGTATGTGAAGTCGACAGGTCAAAATTTCGAGCAAATGCTAAAAGAGCTGGGCACAGGTTTACTGGTAACAGAAACTATGGGTCAAGGCGTAAACGTTGTAACTGGCGATTACTCTCGCGGTGCAGCGGGTTTCTGGGTTGAGAACGGTGAAATCCAATACCCAGTGTCTGAAATTACCATTGCGGGTAACTTGAAAGACATGTTCAACCAGATTATTGCTGTGGGCAGCGACGTAGAAACACGCTCGCAAATCCAAACTGGTTCTATCTTGTTGGATACCATGAAGGTTGCTGGTGAATAAGCTTGCTAACCGCTAGATACGAAAAAGCCTGATGTGTTCATCAGGCTTTTTTATTGCTCGTTATTGGCGGTTCGCTACACAGCTTAAATCATTAAGGTTGCGAGACCGAGGAAGACTGATAGACCAATTACGTCCGTTACTGTGGTCAGAGCCATACCACCAGCGAGAGCTGGATCGATGTTCATTTTCTTGAGTAGGATTGGAATGGTAACGCCCGCAATACCTGCCACAAGCAGGTTGGTTAGCATGGCCGCCGAGATAATCCCACCAAGCATCCAGTTTCCTTTCCAGGCAACCACAATACCACCGATGATCAGCGCCCACATGATGCCGTTTAGCAAGCCGATAGCCGCCTCTTTCATCAAGAGTTCGCGTTTGTTCGAGTCACCGATATGACCGAGAGCTAAGCCACGGATTACAAGTGCAACGGTTTGGTTACCTGCTACACCACCCATTGAAGGCACGATGGTCATTAGGACAGCAATCGCAGCCATTTGGTCTAGAGTTGCTTCAAACATGTTGGAGACAGAAGCAGCGGCTAGTGCAGCAAGTACGTTGGCACCAAGCCAAATACTACGTTTACGAGCAGACTTTACCACAGGCGCGAAGGTATCTTCGTCGTCGTCCATACCCGCCATACTCATCATTGAGTGTTCAGCGTCTTCACGGATAACGTCGACTACGTCATCGATGGTGATACGACCGACAAGATGCTGGTTTTCATCCACAACCGGAGCTGATACCCAGTTACGACGTTCAAACAGGCTTGCTACGTCAGAGTCACTGGTATCAACTGTAATTGCATCGTCGGCGTCTTCCATCACTTCACTGACTTTGACATCAGGTTGCGTGGTGATCAGCGTGGTGATCGGTAGTTCGCCAATCAGTTTGCTGTCATCATCAATCACGTATAGTGCGTCAGTTGCTTCAGGCAGTTCGCCTTTCATACGCAAATAACGCAGGACTACATCCACATCAACGTCACCACGAATGGTGATTACGTCGGTGTTCATCAGTCCACCCGCGGTATCCTCAGGGTAGGATAGGGCGGTTTCCACGCGTAGACGATCCGCTGAATCCATCTGAGACAGAACTTCGCGTGAGACGTCGTCAGGCAAGCTACGTAGGACGTAAGCCACGTCATCGGTGTCCATGCCTTCCGTCGCTTCTGCAAGCGCTTCAGGAGCCATTTTGGACACAAGGCTGTCTTTAACGTCTTCGTTCAGCTCGTCAAGAATCTCACCGTAATCTTCTGGGTCGGTGAGTTGCCAAAGAACCTCACGACTTTTACGCGGCGAAGCTTCTAAAAGGTGGGCGATATCCTCAGGTTCCATGTCCTGCAGTTGGCGACGAACATGGACGAAGCGACCGTTTTCCAGTGCTTCAGTGACTTCTTGGAGGGCTTGGTGAGCTTGGTCGAATTCTATTTGCTCTGCCATTCATTCCTCCTAATTCCTGATATTTACAATGCTTTGAATAATAACTTAATTCTAGGCACCTTTTAATAACAACTTATGAAAGTCGACAAAATTATTTATCGGAATTTAAGCAGGAGGTGAAAGTTATGTGGGATATCTGGCTATAGATAATAAAAAAGCGAGTGAATCACTCGCCTTCATCAAACTTATCTTCAATCAAATGGCAAACAGCATCAAGAGCTTGCTCGGATTGGTCGCCAGTTGCGTGGATAGTCACGTATTGTCCTTGGGCGGACTCCAACATCAACAACCCCATGACGCTGTCTGCGGTCGCGGTTTTGTCTTCTTCGTTGTCGATGGTGATCACCGCATCGAAGCTTTGCGCCAGCTCTACCAGTTTAACCGCAGCACGGGCGTGCAACCCTAAGCGGTTTTGGATCAGTACTTTACGACTTATTTCCACCGTTATTCCTTAACGTTCTTTTCCAATGAAGTGTGGCGAATTTGTACTTGGTGTCCTTTATCAGCAAAGAACTCACCGATTTTTTGAGTGAGATAAACCGAGCGGTGCTTGCCACCAGTACAACCAATCGCAACTGTAAGGTAGCTGCGGTTGTTTTTCTCTAGTAGAGGTAACCAAGTCTCAATGAAGCTCTCAATTTGGTATTTCAGGTCAAGTACAGACTGATGCTGCTCTAAGAATGCACCGATTGGAGCGTCTAAACCAGTGAGAGGGCGCAGTGCTGGCTCCCAGTGTGGGTTTGGTAGGAAGCGTACATCGAACACGTAATCCGCGTCTGATGGTAAGCCGTACTTGAAACCAAATGATTCAAACACCATCACCAAGTCTTTGCGTTCCCTGCCTTCAACTCGCATGCGTACCGTTTCGCTAAGGTCATGAAGAGATTGACCACTACTGTTCAACACTAAGTCTGCATGGGCTTTTAGCGGCATTAGGATGTCGTGCTCAAGTTCGATAGCTTGATCAAGAGAAAGCGACTGGCTGCCAAGTGACAGTGGGTGAATTCGACGAGTTTCGCTGTAGCGCTTGAGTAGGGTTTCTTTGTTTGCGTCTAAGAAAAGTACTGTCACATCCAGTTCAGCTTTTAGCTTTTCAAGTGTGGTGTTCAGTTCTTTGAGTTTCTTAGGGATATTGCGAATATCGATACTTACTGCCACGTTCTGTTTGCTATCGGAAACCGATTGAACAAACGCATCAAGCAAGTTAACTGGTAGGTTGTCTACACAATAGTAGCCCAAGTCCTCAAGCACACGTAAAGCAACACTCTTCCCGGCACCAGAGTGCCCACTAACAACGATTAATCGCATGGTGATCGTCCTGATTACTGATGAATCATAATGTCGTAGAGTTCTTCATCGCTCTGAGCGTTACGCAAGCTCTTAAGTACTTGCTTGTCGCTTAGGCGCTCTGCCATAGAGGATAATGTTTTGAGGTGCTCTTTGCACTGTTCTTCTGGAACAAGGAGAGCAAAAAGAAGGTCGACAGGTCGATTGTCGATAGCATCAAACTCAATCGCCTCGTCACATTGAAGTAACACCGCGATGGCTTTGTCGCTTGATTGCATTCTTGCGTGGGGGATAGCAATACCGTTACCGATACCAGTACTACCCATTTTTTCTCTGCTGAGCATACACTCAAACAGTTCCGTAGAATCTTGACCCGTGTTCTCAGCAACAATTTGACTGATCATCTCTAGGGCACGTTTCTTACTTGTACAATGGACTGCACTTTTGGTGCAGTCCAGTGACAGTATCTCGCTCAGTTGCATGATTAATGACTGTTTAGTTTTTCTTTGTGCTTGTTAAGTTGACGAACTAATTTATCCACCAGCGAGTCAATTGCTGCATACATATTTTCGTCGTTCGATGACGCGTGGATTTCGCCTTGATTTATGTGGAGTGTAGCTTCCGCTATTTGGTTAAGTTTTTCAACTTTTAGTACCACGTGAACTTGGTTAATGTGGTCGAAGAACCTTTCGAGCTTCTGAAACTTAGATTGAACATAGTCTTGCATTGAATCGGTAAGATCAACGTGATGGCCTTGAATATTGATTTGCATAGACTTTCCTTTTCAGTTGGTGCCTTAAAGTAGGCGTTTACGCTGACTTGAAGGGGCGATACCCAAGGATTCGCGATATTTCGCAATCGTTCGTCTTGCGACTTGAATCCCTTGGTCAGCCAGAAGAGCAGCAATCTTGCTATCACTTAAAGGTTTAGCGGTATTTTCCGCTGCGACCAGTTTCTTGATGAGAGCACGAATTGCTGTGGACGAACATTCTCCACCATTGTCTGTACTAACATGGCTAGAGAAGAAGTACTTCAATTCAAAAATGCCACGTGGTGTGTGCATGAACTTCTGCGTTGTCACACGAGAAATCGTTGATTCATGCATGTCCACTGCCAATGCTACATCGTTTAGTACCATTGGTTTCATGGCTTCTTCACCATACTCGAAGAAATCTTGTTGATGTTCAACAATACATCTTGCAACTTTGAGAAGCGTCTCGTTTCTGCTTTCTAGGCTCTTAATCAGCCATTTTGCCTCTTGCAAATTGCTGCGAATGTACTGGCTATCCGCACTGTTGCCTTTGCCTAGCTGCGCATATTGTTGATTTACTTTTAGTTTTGGAATGCTGTCAGGGTTAATGGATACGGTCCACTTACCATGATCTTTAAATACGGACACATCTGGAATGACGTATTCAGTGTCATCCGGTGTGATGCGACTGCCTGGGCGAGGATCAAGTTGTTGAATTAGCTTCAAGACTTCACGCAGGTCAGCTTCTTTAAGCTTAGTCTCTTTGATGACTAGCTTGTAGTCGCGATTACCAAGGTGATCGATATGATCGCTCAATACCATTTTCGCTTCTGCTAGCCACGGCGTATCTTCTGGGAAGGTCGCTAATTGCAGCAGTAAACATTCTTGTAGGTTGCGGGATGCAACACCAAGCGGGTCAAATTGTTGAATACGCTTACGCACTGCTTCGATTTCATCTAACTCGACTTCCTCATTATTGAAGCTCTCATGGATTTCTTCAGGAGAAAGAGTGAGGTAGCCATAATCATCGACAGCATCGATGATCGCGAGTGCGATGGTGCGGTCTGTTTCACTGAAAGGCGTGAGATCTAATTGCCACATGAGGTAATCATGCAGTGATTCAGTGGTTTCACCTTGGTAGACCGGCATGTCGTCATCAAGCGCTAGACCTGTACTGCCAGTGTTAGCGCTGTAAACGTCATCCCAGGTGGTATCGATTTCTAGTTCAGAACTGATTTCAGATTTTTCAATTACGTCTGAACTGTCTGGAAGATCGGGTTCAGAGGTGTCGTTGGCACTGGCTTCAGCGGCTTCGGATGCTGACTTATCTTCACCATTTACTTGAGGTTCATCGTGACCTTCTTCAACTTCCAATAGCGGGTTGGAATCCAGCGCTTCTTGAATTTCTTGTTGAAGATCGAGCGTCGACAATTGCAACAAACGGATGGCTTGTTGCAGCTGCGGCGTCATGGCTAACTGTTGACCTAGCTTGAGTTGTAATGAAGGTTTCATTCAGTGTTACTTACCTTGTAATGCTCAGAATCTTACCGTTCCTAATGTAATCATAGACGGAATTGTTCGCCGAGATAAACTTGTTTCACCTGCTCGTTATTGAGAACTTCATCCGGAGTTCCCGATGCGATGAGATGTCCTTGGCTTACGATATAGGCTTTTTCACATACGTCCAAGGTTTCACGAACGTTGTGGTCAGTGATTAGTACACCAAGACCGCGATCGCGCAGGTGTTCGATGATTTTTTTGATGTCGTTAACCGAAATAGGGTCAACACCCGCAAATGGTTCATCCAGCAAAATGAACTGAGGGTTAGCAGCTAGTGCTCGCGCGATTTCTACACGGCGGCGCTCACCACCCGATAGTGCCATACCCGCACTGGTGCGTATGTGCTGTATGTGGAATTCTTCTAACAAATCTTCCAGCTTATCTTGACGCTCTTCTCGCGTTAACTCTTGACGAGTTTCCAGAACCGCCATGATGTTGTCTTCAACCGACAGCTTACGGAAGATGGAGGCTTCCTGTGGCAGGTAACCGATACCCATACGAGAGCGGCTATGCATCGGCAGAATACTGATGTCTTGGTTGTCGATTGTAATGGTGCCTTCGTCACGTGGTACCAAGCCAACGATCATATAAAACGATGTGGTTTTACCCGCACCGTTAGGACCCAATAGACCAACAATCTGACCAGACTCTACTTCAAGGCTTACATCAGTTACCACCTTGCGTTTTTTGTAGCTTTTAGCAAGGTTCTTTGCACTTAGTATTGCCATATTAGTTCTCGACTTGGTTCGGTTGCAGGATGGTTGTTACGCGCTCATCCTTCGAGCTGTCAGCGACTAGCTTCTGTTGACCAATTTGGTAACGAATTGACGAACCTTTGATGGTGTTTCCGTCTTGAGCTAGTTGCGCTTGACCTTTCATGGTCAATTCATCAGTAGAAATACGGTAGTCTAACTCAGTCGCCTGACCACTGAGCGTTTTGCCATCGTCCATTAACTGAGAAAAGGTAGCTGGTTTGCCAAATGCTTGGATCTGTTTGATAGACTCGGTTTTAGGATCGCGAGTCACCACGATTCTATCAGCATCGATATTGATGCTACCTTGCTTAAGCGATACATCCCCTTTGAAGATCACCTGATTACTCTTCATGTCCACTTGTTGAGTGTCTGAATTAATGTAAACCGGCTGTTGTGTATCCGACTTAAGTGCTAACGCTTGTGGCGCTGCTAAAACCAATGCCAATAGGCTAAGGTGTAACGGTTTCATATCGACCTTGAACTTCATCAGTTAGAGTCGCAGTGTGAGCCTTTAAGTTGCCCTGCATTGCGCCCCCAGTAGTTTCAAATTGCGGTCCAACCAACATCACTTGTTGATCGGCTTTAAAATCACGATTGGTTAGATTAATCACCAATTTGTCTGTCGCCATGGTATCGAAACTTGCACCAGGCAAAAGGTTTTGCATTAGCACGTTGTCGTACAGCGTCAGAATTTGGTCTTCATCTAAGACTGCTCTGGTTGCAGTCACCTTCCACTCAACCACACTACCTTCGCGGTACACCATGAGTGTTGGGCTCTTAAATATCGTGTCTCCACTTTTGGCATAATGATCCAAATTAGTGGAACGGATGATGTAACTGCGGACACCATCTTCACCATAAGTGATGTTTTCTAGTCCAGTACCACTGAACATAGGCAGTTCTAAATTTGGTGCTACTTGGATATTTTCATTGCTTTTTGGCGTCATGAGGTAATAACCGCACCACGCAACAACAAAAATCAAGAGCAAATAAATAAGGCGAGTAAAACTCATAAAATAAAGGCCTTTATCTTAGCTCAGTACTTCCCTGACCATTGCCTTAATCTGTTAAATCAATCGTTAAGTCTTTTTGGTGACGCAATATTACATCACGCCAGCCTTTAATAAATCATGCATATTCAGTGCGCCGACAATTTTATTGTCATCACACAAGATCAGAGCATTGATGTTTTTGTCTTGCATCAGGTTTAAGCCTTCTACTGCCAGCATCTCAGGATGGGCGGTAGTTGGATTTTTCGTCATCACATCACCAATGGCTGTGGTATGGATATCAATGCGTTTATCTAACGTACGACGTAAATCGCCATCAGTGAATATACCAAGCATAGCATCGTGCTCATCGACGATAGCGGTCATGCCTAAGCCTTTTTCTGAAATCTCAAGCAGTGCGTCACGAATTAAAGCATCTGGTGACACTTTTGGTAGCGAATTACCAAAGTGCATAATATCAGACAGCTTAAGCAGCAATTTTCTTCCCAGTGCGCCACCTGGATGTGATAACGCAAAATCTTCTGCAGAGAACCCTCGAGCTTGGAGAAGTGCAACTGCCAGTGCATCGCCCATAACCAACGTTGCCGTGGTGCTGCTGGTTGGAGCAAGACCAAGCGGACAAGCTTCTTTTGGTACAGTAATTTGCAAGTGGAGATCGGACAGTTTCGCCATGTTAGATTCCGGCTTACCTGTCATGCTGATGATCTTAATGTTCAAGCGTTTCAAAACAGGGAACAGAGATAAAATCTCATGCGATTCACCTGAGTTTGAAATGGCGATAACAATGTCGCCAGCACTGATCATACCGAGATCACCGTGAGCCGCTTCACCTGGGTGAACGAAAAATGCAGAGGTACCTGTGCTTGCAAGCGTAGCGGCAATCTTGTTGCCAATGTGACCTGACTTGCCCATACCCATCACGACAACCTTGCCGTTGTTGGAAAGAATCAATTCGCAAGCTTGCTCAAACTGCGCATCAAAGTATTGGTCTAGCTGTTGTAGTGCTTTCACTTCGATATCGAGTACTTGTTTAGCAGCAGCGCGAAAATCAAATTGAGTGGACATATCAGTGCTCCAATTTGTCTTTACTTATTATGTTATTAAGCAGCCATGTTTGCGAATAGGTAAACTTGGTAAGCCAAGAAACACACAAACAAAATGCCACCTTCAATGCGGTTGATGCTACGAGATTTACCCAAGCACATCGCTACAAGTAGTAGAGATACACCCAGCATTACCCAGAAATCACGCCCCATTGCATATTCGCTTAGCATTGATGGATTAATAATGCCCGGTAGACCCATTACCGCAAGAATGTTGAATACGTTTGAGCCGATGATGTTACCAACGGCCATATCGTCTTCGCCCTTTAGAACACCAGCAAGAGAAGCTGCCAGCTCAGGAAGACTAGTACCAATGGCAATAATGGTTAAACCGATCACGAGGTCACTCATGCCAAAGTACTTCGCAATGATCACGGCGTTATCAACCAACATACTTGCTGCCAAAGGAAGCAGTATCAGACCGATCACTACCCACATCACCGCTTTTGAGTTGCTCACACCTTCTGGTACTTCAGACTCTTGATCTTCAACAAACGCATCACCCGCTTTTTGTTCTTTACGGCTAATTTGCAACATTGCAAACAAGAAACCACCAAACAGAATGAACAGCAGCACGCCTTCGTAAAAACCTAAATGGCTATCCCATAGCAAAATACCCGCCAGTACGGTTACTGCTATCATCAAAGGCAGTTCACGGCGAATAACTGCAGAACTGATAGAAAGGGGCTTAATAAGCGCTGTAATACCTAGGATTAAAGCAATGTTGGCAATGTTGGAACCCAATACGTTACCAACGGCAGTATCGGTTTTTCCATCCCATGCTGCTGTCGCCGAAACCATCATTTCCGGCGCAGATGAACCCATTGCTAGGATTGTCATACCGATCACTAAAGGTGAAATACCGACGTTGCGGGCCAGAGCAGCAGAGCCAAAAACAAGTTTATCTGCACTCCAAACAAGTAAAACAAGACCGACGATAAGCAACGCAACGGCTTCGAGCATGATGATTCCTAAGTAATAAAATAAGTGAAATGAGTAACCGCTAATTTTGACCTTTTGCGGCCAAAAATGGAAGATAAACAACAAATAAATTAAAGGTTAGTAACGAAATTGTGTTTAATTGTTGCTCATTCACTTGTCTGTTGGAATACGGCTATTCTGGAATGGGATTTAAACACCTTCCTTGGGTTTCGTCATATTTTATGCTGAATTGCTTGAATTTCGTCGGCTTTATTTAATCGAACAGTGCTTTTAATTCAGGTTCATTGTGCTTATGATTGCAGCCTAATAAGTGTACCGAAGTCACTTTAGGATATTCTCGACGTAATATCTTGAAAACAATCGGGGTTGAGTTGGATTACAACTCTGTGAGAACCGCTCACAACTAGTAGAAGAGATAGTATGTCGAACAACGATTTAGTTACCGTTAACAATCTCACTTTTTCACGTGGAGAGCGCAAGATCTTCGATGGCATTGATCTGCATGTGCCAAAAGGAAAAGTGACGGCCATTATGGGACCGTCGGGGATTGGTAAAACGACACTGCTGCGCCTTATTGGTGGGCAGATTTATCCCGAGCAAGGGGAGATCTGGTTTGATGGCGATAATATTCCATCCCTGTCTCGTAAAAAGCTTTATCAAGCACGCAAAAAAATGAGCATGTTGTTCCAGTCGGGAGCTTTGTTTACTGACTTGAATGTGTTCGACAATGTGGCGTTTCCTTTGCGTGAACACACGGAACTTTCCGAAGAATTAATTCGTACCATGGTGCTTCTAAAGCTTGAAGCGGTCGGATTACGAGGTGCGGCAGAATTGATGCCAAGTGAGCTTTCCGGCGGCATGGCTCGACGAGCTGCACTAGCTCGTGCCATAGCCTTAGACCCAGATCTCATCATGTACGATGAACCTTTTGTTGGGCAGGACCCAATCACTATGGGCGTTTTGGTTGAGCTAATTAGCAACTTGAATCGCGCATTGGGGCTGACTTCAATCGTCGTCTCTCATGATGTGCCTGAAGTGATGAGTATCGCGGATTGGGTCTACTTGATGGCTGATGGCAAAATCATTGCTTTTGGTACGCCACAAGAGTTGATCGATAATCCCGACCCACGTGTGAAGCAATTCTTACAAGGGGAAGCCGATGGTCCCGTGCCGTTTCGCTTTCCTGCTCAAAGTATCGAAAAGGACTTATTTGATGGTCGATAGCTTTATTCAATTTGTCGCTTCATTAGGTAAACGAACATTAGCCATCTGTGAAGCCTTTGGTCGTGCGACCTTGATGCTTGTTGGCGCATTAGTGACTCGACCTCAGCCAATCAAGAATTTTCCTCTGTTGATTAAACAGCTTTATTCCGTAGGTGTGCAATCGCTGGCGATCATTGTCGTTTCTGGCTTGTTCATCGGCATGGTGCTTAGCTTGCAAGGTTATGTTGTGCTGGTGGATTACGGAGCAGAAGGCAGCCTGGGTCAAATGGTCGCTCTTTCGCTACTACGTGAGTTAGGACCAGTAGTAACTGCGTTATTGTTTGCTGGTCGCGCTGGCTCAGCACTGACTGCAGAAATTGGGTTGATGAAGGCAACGGAGCAGCTTTCAAGCATGGAAATGATGGCTGTGGATCCACTAAAACGTGTCATCGCACCACGTTTTTGGGCTGGGGCTATCTCAATGCCATTATTAGCTATGATCTTTATGGCAGTTGGTATCTGGGGCGCTCAGCTTGTTGGTGTGGATTGGAAAGGCGTAGACCACGGCAGCTTCTGGGCTGCGATGCAATCTTCAGTGGAATTAGGTCAAGACATCGGTAACAGCATGATCAAATGTATTGTGTTCGCGATTACCGTTACTTGGATCGCTCTATTTAATGGCTATGACGCTATTCCAACTTCGGAAGGGATCAGCCGAGCAACGACGCGCACTGTTGTGCATTCTTCTTTAGCAGTACTGGGACTAGACTTTGTACTGACCGCATTGATGTTTGGGAATTAATCATGCAACAAACACGTAAAACAGAATTATGGGTTGGCAGCTTTGTATTAGCAGGAATTTGCGCGATTCTTGTGATGATTTTTCAGGTTGCTGACGTAAAAAGCATTGGCTCTGGCAATACTTACACCCTGAAAGCCGAGTTCGATAATATTGGTAGCTTGAAAGTACGTTCTCCTGTGAAAGTAGGTGGCGTTGTTATCGGTCGTGTAAGTAACATTACACTTAACCCTGATAGCCTATTACCTGTAGTGAGCTTGTCGATTAACAGCCAATATAACCAATTCCCAGAAACTTCTAGCGTGCAAATTTTGACATCTGGATTGATTGGTGAGCAGTACATTGGCTTGGTACCGGGCTTTGTTTTTGATGATGAAGAAATGCTTGTTGATGGTGACACCATCGAAGACACCAAATCTGCATTGGTACTAGAAGACCTGATCGGTCAGGTTCTATACAGCATTGGTGGTTCAGGCGATTCTGGTGACACGAGTAAGGAATAATCCATGTTTTCTAGACTATTACTTTCTTTCTTAGCAGCATTTACTGCATTTGGAGCCGTTGCTGCTGAAGTAGATAAAACTCAGCCATACCAAATGATGAAGCAGGTTGCAGAAGTGACGTTTGAGCGTCTCAAAGCGGAGCAACCGCAAATCAAAAAAGATCCAAACTTGCTAAAAACCATCGTTGAAGAAGAGCTTATGCCTTATGTCAACGATCGCTATGCGGCATTGAAACTGCTTGGTCCAAACCTAAAAGGGGCGAAGCGTGAAGATGTGGGTGAATTCATCACAGCATTTCGTGCTTACTTGGTGACGTCATACGCGCAAGTATTAACGCAATATACGGATCAACAAATTGAGTTTGGTCCGGAGCCAAAACTGGATCCTTCTAAGCGCATTACTAGCGTCAAGGTTGAAATCATCGACGCACCGCGTCCAAATATCAAACTTGAATTTAAACTGCGCAAAGATAAGAAGACCGGTGAGTGGTTAGCATTCGATATGGTGGCTGAGGGTATTAGCCTACTATCAAGCAAACAATCGGAGTGGAATACACAAATTCGCCAAGAAGGTATTCTTGCGGTCGCTAAAGATTTAGAGAAACTGGCTGCACAGCCAATTCGCTTCGAGGCAGCAAAGTAATGGCACAGTCTCATTCTCAGTGGCATTTACAGGCAGACATTCTTAAGCTTACAGGGGCGCTGGATCGCGATTCGGTGCCGTCTTTGTGGGCGGTGGCACAGCAATGGCGACCTTCTCAAACCGAGCTAGAATGCTCACTCCAAGAGATTGAACGCATCGACTCTGCGGGAATGGTGATGTTAATCCACTTATTAGAGCATGCAAAAAAGCAAAACTGTCATATAATGCTCAGTTTCGTGCCAGCGCAATTGCGCACTTTGTTTCAATTGAGCAACGTTGAATCTTTAGTGGCCAAACATATACAGAATTATCAGGGGTAAATTGTGGATAGCGCAAAAGTACAACAGTTACTAGAAGAAGCACTAAACCTTCAAGAAGTGCATGTAAAAGGTGAAGGGAGCCACTATGAAGTGGTTGCTGTTGATGCTTGTTTCGATGGAATGAGCCGCGTTAAGAAGCAGCAGTTAATTTACGGTCCTCTGATGGATTACATCCAGCGTAACGACATTCACGCGCTATCAATCAAAGCGTTCACTCCAGAAGAGTGGGCTCGTGATAAGAAGCTAATGTCGCTTTAAGGTTTATTGATGGAAAAGTTTCGAGTTATTGGGTCAGATAAACCACTGGTTGGTGAAGTGACCATTTCAGGTGCAAAAAACGCAGCACTGCCGATTTTATTTGCGTCTATCTTGGCGGAAGAGCCAGTAGAAGTGGCAAACGTGCCACACCTTCGTGATATCGACACAACCATGGAACTACTAAAGCGTCTAGGCGCAAAAGTAAGTCGTAATGGTTCCGTTCATGTCGATCCAAGCAGCATTAATGAATACTGCGCTCCTTATGATTTAGTAAAAACCATGCGTGCTTCTATTTGGGCGCTTGGTCCTCTTGTCGCGCGCTTTGGTCAAGGTCAGGTGTCTCTACCTGGCGGTTGTGCTATCGGTGCTCGTCCTGTTGATCTACACATTACTGGTCTAGAACAGCTTGGCGCGACCATTACTCTTGAAGATGGTTACGTTAAAGCAGAAGTCGATGGTCGCCTTAAAGGCGCGCACATCGTGATGGACAAGGTGAGTGTTGGTGCAACCATCACTATCATGTGTGCAGCAGCACTTGCTGAAGGTACGACAACACTAGACAACGCAGCGCGTGAACCTGAAATCGTAGATACGGCTGACTTCCTAAATAAACTTGGCGCGAAAATCTCTGGAGCAGGTACTGACACCATCACTATTGAAGGTGTTGAGCGCTTAGGTGGCGGCAAACATAGCGTTGTGGCTGACCGTATCGAAACAGGTACATTCCTAGTTGCAGCTGCCGTGTCTGGCGGTAAAGTGGTATGTCGCAACACCAATGGTCACCTGCTAGAAGCGGTACTGGCTAAGCTAGAAGAAGCGGGCGCGTTGGTAGAAACTGGTGAAGATTGGATCTCTGTTGATATGACAGATCGCGAGCTGAAAGCTGTGAGCATTCGTACTGCACCACACCCAGGTTTTCCAACGGACATGCAAGCACAATTTACGCTGTTAAACATGATGGCGAAAGGTGGCGGCGTGATCACTGAAACTATCTTTGAAAACCGTTTCATGCACGTGCCTGAATTGATGCGCATGGGCGCGAAAGCGGAAATCGAAGGTAACACAGTAATTTGCGGTGATGTAGATTCTTTAAGTGGTGCACAAGTGATGGCAACTGACTTACGAGCTTCGGCAAGTTTGGTGATTGCTGGTTGTATCGCGAAAGGCGAAACCATCGTTGACCGTATCTACCACATCGACCGTGGTTACGACAAAATCGAAAATAAACTGTCTGCACTTGGCGCAAATATTGAGCGCGTAAGTGAGGCGGGTTAAACTGCATTGCAGTTGACCTAGATATGAAGAGAGCCGAAACGTAGGTTTCGGCTTTTTTATATCGCGTTTTCTTTCATAGTTCATGACTATGTTCAAAGAGACAATAATAGCTGTAGCTGGCGCAAAGCCGGTTCTTGGAGAACAACAATGATTGCACTGTTACGTGTATTTGCTGTCGCAATTTTCGCAATTGTGATGTTTATTGGTGGTTGTGGTTACTGCCTACTTAGCCCTAGAAACCCTAAGCACGTTTTCACGTTCGGTCGTCTATTCGGCAAAATGTCACGTGTATTTGGTATCAAGCTAGAATTGCGTATTCCGGAAGATGCGTATTCTCGCGGTCAGCATGTTTACATTGCTAACCACCAGAACAACTGGGACCTTTTCACTGTATCTTCAGCTGTTACACCTAAGGTAGTAACGGTAGGTAAGAAGAGTCTTGCGTGGATGCCTTTGTTTGGTCAGCTTTACTGGCTAACAGGTAACATCTTGATTGATCGTGCAAACCGCTCTAAAGCAAAAGGTACTATCGACCAAGTTGTAGACAGCATCAAAAACAGCGACGTTTCAGTGTGGATGTTCCCTGAAGGTACACGTTCACGTGGTCGTGGTTTACTGCCATTTAAAACTGGTGCATTCCATGCAGCTATCGGTGCAGAAGTGCCAATCATTCCAATCGTGTGCAGCTCTACAGGTCACATTAAACTGAACCGTTGGAACAATGGTCATGTGATCATTGAAATGTTACCTCCAGTAAGCACGGAAGGTTACGGCAAAGAGGGCGTACGTGAGTTAGCTAATGTTTGTCGTGAAGAGATGAAAGCGAAACTGGAAGCCTTGGATGAAGAAGTGAAACAGCGCAACGCAGCTTGAGTTTTACGGCGATATCATCGCAAAAAGACAATAAAAAACGGGTAGCTTGAGCTACCCGTTTTTTTATGCTTGTCAGCAAGGGCAATTATTTGCGAACTGCGATTGCTTCAATCTCGATACCGACATCTTTAGGCAGGCGAGCTACTTCTACACAAGAACGTGCAGGGTAGTTTGCTACTTCGTGCTCATCGAAAAACTTGCCGTAAACTTCGTTCACAGTACCGAAGTCGTTTAGGTCTTTCACGAATACTGTCATTTTAACGATATCAGTAACCTTAAGACCTGATGCTTCCACAACTGCTTTTACGTTCTCTAGAGATTGACGAGCTTGCTCTGCGATGTCTGCAGACACTTCACCTGTCGCTGGGTTTACTGGGATTTGGCCAGAAGTTAGAACCATGTTGCCTAGATCTACGCCTTGAACGTAAGGACCGATTGCTGCTGGTGCAGACTCAGTGTGAAGTACTTTCGTCATTTGAATTGTTCCATCTGTTTAGGGGAATAAAGAGTTTACTCAAGCATCTTGAGTGTTCTTAAGAATAAGCAGTGTGCCTTTAAACATGAAGCACGTAAAGTGCAAAATACCCCGCATTGGCGGGGTATCAGTCAATTTATCGTTAGCAAGAATCGGAGCAGAAAATTAACGCTCAGTTACGATCTCACGTGCGAAAACTTTCTCACAGTATTTACACTTCAGACGGATTTCTTCCTTCTTCTCGAACACCTGGAAGCTGCTCGCAACCGGTTCGTTGTGTGTAATACAGTTGCTGTTCGGACACTCAAACACGTTGTTGATTCGCTCAGGGAGTTCTAGCGCTAGCTTCTTCACTACTTCGTAGTTTTCGATTTGGTTAACGGTCGCGTGTGGTGCGTACAGTGCTAGTTTACTTGCCTGCTCTTCGTTGATGAACACGTTTTCAATCTTGAGTAGGTCTTTATGACCGAGTGCAGATGAAGGCAGATTCAGACCGATGGTGACACGTTGAGAAGAGTTGTGCATATCGAACAGCTTCAACACTTTGATACCAATTTGTGCTGGGATGTGGTCGATTACTGTGCCGTTTTTGATTGCTTCAACCTGCAATTGAGTTTCTTTAGCCATGTCTTTTTCTCCCTCGATTACAGTGTTTCGTTAAGAACCAGTGCCAACAACGCTTGGCGCGCGTAAACGCCGTTTTCTGCTTGTTGGAAGTAGTAAGCGTGTGGTGTGACGTCGACGTCTGTGGTGATTTCATCCACGCGTGGCAGTGGGTGCAGTACTTTCAAGTTTTCACGTGCACCTTCTAGTAGTGCCGCCGTTAGGATGTAAGCTGATTTGATGTGCGCGTATTCGGATTCATCAAAGCGCTCTTTTTGTACGCGAGTCATGTACAGAATGTCGAGCTCAGGAATCACGCTTTCCATGTCTGTGTGTAGGCTGTATTGAATGCCTGCTTCATCTAGCTCTTCACAGATGTAATCTGGCATTGCGAGTGCTTCTGGTGCAACAAAGAAGAAGCGAATGTTATTGAACTTTGCCAATGCTTGAGTCAACGAGTGCACGGTGCGACCGTATTTTAGGTCACCAACAAACGCAACGTTTAGGTTGTCTAGACGACCTTGCGTTTCCGCGATGGTGTATAGGTCGAGTAGCGTTTGCGTTGGGTGTTGGTTTGCGCCGTCACCTGCGTTGATAACTGGTACGCCGTTAGAGAACTCAGACGCTAAGCGCGCTGCGCCTTCTTGAGGGTGGCGCATCACGAATGCATCGACGTAAGAAGAGATAACTTGAACTGAGTCAGATAGCGTCTCGCCTTTTTTCGCCAGAGAGGTGTTACCACCGTTATCAAAACCAATAACATCGCCACCGATACGTTGAATTGCTGTCTCGAATGACAGGCGAGTACGTGTGGATGGCTCAAAGAAACAGCTTGCTACAACCTTGTTTTTAATCAGTTCTGGACGAGGTTCTTTTTTTAGCTGACCTGCAGTTTCTACAATCAGTTCCAGTTCTTCACGTGAAAGCTCTGGAATAGAGATGATGTGCTTCTGGTAAAGCGAGTTCGCCATGATCTTCTTCCCTATAACAGTGGTGACTATCCCCAAAATTCACCGCGATGGAATTTTAGGCATAAAAAAACCTCCCCAATTGGGGAGGTTTTAAAATTCAATAGAATTAACGAAAATAACAGCACGTAAGCGTAGTCGCTTAGCTAGAGCAAATCGCGTTTTTACGTCAGCAATCGGCGTGGTCATTTCGTAATCCTCAGACAAATTGCCGAGCATTATACGCTTAACTTTCGTGAGCGCAAGCGATTACATCATGGTTTTTGTTACCATTTTTAATGCTATGGTTTAGCTGCCTAATGTCGCAACCATCACGGCTTTGATGGTGTGCATGCGGTTCTCGGCTTCGTCGAATACGATAGAGTATTCAGATTCAAACACCTCTTCGGTTACTTCAAGCCCTTTCATACCGTATTTCTCCGCGACCTCTTTACCCACAGTTGTTTCATCGTTGTGGAAAGCTGGCAGGCAGTGCATGAACTTCACATGAGGGTTACCCGTTTGCTTAATCACATCCATATTGATTTGGTAAGGTGTCATCAGCGCAACACGCTCATCCCAAGCTTCAGCCGACTCACCCATCGATACCCAAACGTCGGTATATAAGAAGTCACAGCCTTTAACGCCTTCTTCAACGTTCTCAGTCAGCGTGATTTTCGCGCCGGTTTGTTGGGCAATTTCTTGGCAAGTTGCCACTAATGCTTCTTCTGGCCAGAACGCTTTTGGCGCTACAAGGCGGATGTCCATGCCCATTTTTGCTGCGCCAACCATGAGTGAATTCCCCATGTTATTGCGAGCATCACCAAGGTAGGCAAACGTCATTTCATGCAGTTGTTTCCCACGTCCGTGCTCTTGCATGGTCAGGAAGTCTGCAAGGATTTGGGTAGGGTGGAACTCATCCGTTAAACCATTCCAGACAGGTACACCAGCATAAGTACCAAGCTCTTCAACAATGGATTGACCAAAGCCACGGTATTCGATGCCATCGTACATACGACCAAGAACACGAGCGGTGTCTTTCATCGATTCTTTATGACCGATCTGCGAGCCAGAAGGACCGATGTAAGAGACTTGAGCGCCTTGGTCAAAGGCCGCGACTTCAAACGCACATCGGGTACGAGTAGAAGATTTCTCAAAGATTAGTGCGATGTTTTTACCTTGAAGTTTCTTCTGCTCTGTTCCTGCATATTTAGCTTTTTTCAGCTCTGCAGACAGTTCGAGCAAAAACTGGATCTCTTTAGTTGAGAAGTCCAATAGCTTCAAAAAGTTGCGATTACGTAGATTGAAAGCCATAGCTCGTCCCTTAGGTCGTTTGGTTGATAAAGAATAAAAGCATTAAAACATATAAATGCTTTTATTGTGAATAATTATTTTAATTAAAAACAAAAAAAGGTTGATGCATTCACATCAACCTTAGTCTCAATTGGTTTTATTTGGTGGGAGAGATTTCTCAAATATCGTCACGTTCGATTGGGCAGCTCATACAACGTGCACCACCACGACCGCGACCAAGCTCGTTACCCGGAATAGTCAGGACTTCAATACCAGCTTTGTCGTACTTCTCGTTAGTGTAGACGTTACGTTCGTAACCAATCACAACACCAGGTTTCACCGTCAGTACGTTGTTGGCATCGTTCCATTGCTCTCGTTCAGCTTCGTAGCTGTCACCACCCGTTGTGATGATCTTCAATTGATCTAAACCAAGTGCCGATTCGATGGCATGCAGATAGTTGTGTGATGCTTCGACATGCATTTCACCGTTGCCTTTAGGTGTTAGGCGCCAAGTATCTAAATCTTTACGCATGATTTCTGGGTATACCGAGAAAGTATCCACATCCATATGCGTCATGACCGTATCAAGGTGCATACACGAGCGGTGTTTTGGTAGGTCGATAGCAATCACTTCTTTCGCCTGACCAGATTTAAACAGGCTTGCCGCTAAGTTTTCTACACCTTGTGGGGTTGTGCGCTCAGACATACCAATCAGAACCGCACCTTTACCGATAACCAGTACATCACCACCTTCAACGTTGGCATTGTCGTAGTGCTGGTCTTCATCACCAAAGTAGTTAATGAAGTCTTGACCAGCGAAGGTTGGGTGCCAGCGATAAATCGCACGCAGATGGTTGGTTTCGCGTTGACGTGCAGGCATCATCATTGGGTTAAGAGAAACGCCGCCGTATACCCAGCATGACGTGTCACGGGTAAAGAGGTGGTTAGGCAGAGGTTCGATCACGAAGTCCAGTGGGCGCTTCATCTTCGGCAACATTGATGAAGATTTGATTGGCAGTTCCGAGTAAGCCAAGCCGCCAAGGAGAATGCTTGCTAAGTGCTCATCGTCCATCTCTGCGAAGTACTGACGTAAATCACGAGCGAAAGTCGGACCGTAACGGAAGTCAGAGATCTGAGTATTCAACAACCATTGTTTTGCTTCTGGAACCGCAAGGGTTTCAACCAGCAGATCATGAAGCAGTAGTACTTCGACATCTTGTTCACGCAGTGTGCGCGCAAACGCGTCGTGTTCTTCACCCGCCGCTTCTACCGCTAATACGTCATCAAACAGTAGCTCATGGCAGTTCGATGGCGTTAGGTGGGTGAGGGCGCGCTCTGGGCGGTTTAATAGAACTCGTCTTAGTTGACCAACTTCTGATCCAACGTACAGCTTACTCATTTTGCATCCTTACAAATATTCCAGCCGTTAGTTATGACAAGCTTGGTGCAAAGATGCAAGTCTTAGAACTTTGCTTATATATTGCAAAAATATAATTTTTTGGCGTTATATTTTGTAAATGCTTCCTTGTTGTATTTTAATTCTATATTTTGTTGTTTGTTCATGAGTTTTAAAAAGTGCGTTTTTATTCTTTTTCGTTTGAGAAAGAAGTCATACATCAAAAGTGCATAAAACGTGCATAACCATTCTGAAATATGCAGTTTTTGGCTTTCTTTTATTCGTTAGGTCAGAATTACCGAGCCGTTGCTGTATTCACTCCAAGATCATAAACACGCAAACAAGCCTAAAATTACTCGTCTCAGGCTCAATTAGGATCTTCTGAATATTAAAGATTAGCCGTTTTTGTTAATTTTTTGTTTCTGTGAGCGAGGTTTAGATTTGTGAGTAAAAATTATCATCAAGAATCACCGCAGTTTGGTGTTTGTTTGTGGCTTTTCATCGCAATCCGTGCCATATTTCACCGCATTAACGTACTCAGTTTAGAGTATAGTGTTTCCATCAAGTAACTAATCTGGAGCCAAAACATGTCTCACGAAGATGAATATCTATCAGTAGAAGAATTAATTGAGATTCAAAAGGAAGAGACTCGCGATATCATTGCAGCATTGCTAGAAGATGGCAGCGATCCAGATTCACTATACGAAATCGAGCACCACCTATTTGCTGAAGACTTCGATACGCTAGAAAAAGCGGTTGTTGAAGCGTTCAAGATGGGCTTTGAAGTTCTTGAAGCTGAAGAAACAGAAGATGAAGACGGCAACAAACTACTTTGCTGTGATGCAACAATGGAATCTGCACTAAACGCAGAAGCAATTGATGCTCAGGTTGAGAAACTGGTTCATCTGGCAGAAAAATACGACATCATTTATGACGGTTGGGGTACTTACTACGAAGGCGAAGATGCGCTTTACCCTGAAGAAGATGATGAAGACGAAGAGTAATCCTCTTATTCAATCTAAGAAGCCAGCGTTTATCGCTGGCTTTTTTGTGCCCTGAAAATGATAACCGCAGGTAACGATAAATAATTCTCATTGAGTTTGTGTGCTTATTGCCTGTAACCCTAAGTTACTTGTGTATATAATGCGTGAAAATTGATCTAGCTCAAGGTAACTATGCAACTCTCACTCGCCGGTTTATGGCAAGTCTCTCCACTGACGGACCTTTCTATCCCACAGGATGACATTACTTTCCCTGCTCCTTTGAGTCAGGTATTGCCTGCTGAGCTGACAGAAGAAGCAATTCGTCAGCAAGAGTGGCACCTGATGCATGACATCGAAGTGGATGAATCCATGATGGCATTCCCAGCGGTAGAAATGGTGTTGGGTGGTGTGGATTTCCATGCTGAAGTGCGTTTAAATGGAGTTGCATTGTTCGACTGTGATGGCTCACAAAGCGTGTACAAGAAAGACATTCGTCCGTTCATGCAGATGGGGCGTAACCGTTTTGAGATTCTGTTCCTTGAGGAAGAAGAAGATCTTCTACTCGATGAAGATAAGCCAGAGTTGTGCTCACTTGCGGATCATGAATACCAAAAGAGTGATGAGCGCTTGGGGGTATGGCAAGAGCCGTATCTACAGTTCATTCGCAATGTGCGTTTAGACCGTGTAGCAACCGAGCAGATTTGGCACCACGGTGGTGGTTGTGAGTTTAAGGTGGATTTGTACTACCAAACTTTTGCGCCGGGTTTAGTATCAGCATCGGTTAAGTTTAATGGGATGACTTACCATATTCCTATTGATGTCCGAGCGGATCATGCGAGTGCTTTATTCCAGATCGAAGCGCCAAAGTATGCCGATCTTAATGATCCCGATCCAAAAGATCTCTACGAACTCGTCGTGGAGTTGGATGGGCAACGCCAAGCATTTACAGTGGCACTTAGCCAAGAGCTCTGTGTTACCCATCTTGTACTTTAAGTTTGGGGATAAAACGCTATAACGTCTTAAGCATCACGACTTCACATGCATCATGCCCTGTTTGTCCTAGCGGGGCATCGAGATGCTCAAAGCCTAGCTTTTCATACAAGCCTACCGCTTCTCTTAGACATTCTGTCGTTTCTAAATAGCACTGCTGATACCCAAACTGTTTCGCTAGCTGTAAGCTCAATGCGACGATGCGTTTAGCTAAGCCGTGTCCTCGCGTTTGAGGTAAGAAGTACATCTTTTGCAGCTCACACACATTTGGCTCACCAGCTAAAGGGGCAAAGCCGCCGCCACCCACAATCTCGCCTTGGTACTCGACTACCCAGTAGGCTGCGCCTTGCTGGTCGTAAACCGAGTACATGTCATCAAGCGTTGGATCTGCCACACCATAACCTTTATCTGCGGTTAAACCGTATTCTGCAGAGACTTTACGAATCACGTCCGCAACTTGCGAGTTATCTGCTTTGGTAAGAGGTCGAAGAACGTATTCCTCAGCCTGGCACACTTTCGTTAGCCCTTTTAGGTAAGTCTCTAGACCAAGTTTGAGTTGCTCTTGCTCGCTGTCATCGAGTTGGGTAAGCAGTTGTTCAAAGAAGCTGTTTTGCTGCTGGTCTAGTTGCGATAACGCCTGTTGCCCTTGTTCTGTAAGCCCGACAAGTTGGCTACGTTTGTCTTTTGGGTTTTCGATGCTCTCAACCAAGCCTAATTTAATCAGACCAGTAACGGTTCGGCTCGCATTGGACTTGTCGACATTAAGCTGCTGTGCCAATTGATTGATGGTTAACGGCTGCAGCTGGATTTCACCTAATGCGTGCGCTTGTACTGGAGTGAGAGCGACATCGCCGCATTGTTTATCGAGCATACCAAGCAATCGGACGGCTTGACGGGAGTAGTGTCGGAGTTGACGAGCATTCATAATCACTTACCTCTGGAAACAAAGTTGCGCACCGCAATTAAATTAATTGCGGTGCGCAACTTTGTCAATGGTAAATGTTATTTTGCTTGTTAGGAGGCGTATTGAGCCTCCATGTTTAAGCGTGTTGGTGTAGACAAAATTGTGGTGCTTGGTTATCTGATTTACGCATCCATACTTTCTCGTGGAAGTAGTAAGCCACTGTGTTCAAGCTTGGCTCTAGCATCGCCATAATACCGCCGACAAACGCATCACCTGTTAGTAAGTAAACCACGCTAAACGCAACACTGAAGTGGATAGTGGCAAAGCTTGCGGTTTTTAATTTGGTCATCCACTGACGAGCTTTAAGCGCTGGGACTTTTGCCCATGCCTTTTCATGAAAGTAGAAAGCGACGGTGTTCACTGAAGGCTCAATCATGGCAATTAAACTACCAATTAGAATGTCGCCAGTAAGCACGTAAGCGACACTAAACGCGATAGTAAAATGGAGTGCTGCAAAGGTTAGTGTCTTTTTCATGATAATTACTCAATCGTTGTGTTGTTTCGATAGGTCTATTATTGAGAATTATTATCATTAAATCTAATGGGCAGTTAAGATTAGTTTGATAGGTAAAAACTATTAAATAGGAGGGGAAGTAGGAGAGAAGAGCGAATATCTTTGAAAGCTTTCCTAGCGATAAAATGCAAAAAGGGTTGATGCTTTCACACCAACCCTTTGATTCTTTTACTCTAGTCTTTAGCGATTAAAGTGCAGCGATCGTTGTCTTCTGCTCTTCTAGCTTAGCTAGCGTCTCTTTGTAGCCTTCAAGTTTCTCACGCTCTTTAGCAACAACTGCTTCAGGAGCTTTCGCTACGAAGCCTTCGTTACCTAGTTTGCCTTCGATACGCTTGATTTCGCCGTGAGTTTTCTTGATTTCGCCATCTAGACGAGCAAGCTCAGCGTCTTTGTCGATCAGACCCGCCATTGGGATCATCAGCTCAGACTTAGCAACCAATGCTGTTGCACACGCTGGCGTTTCTTCGTCAGCAGCAAGTACGCGTACAGATTCTAGTTTCGCTAGAGACATCAGTACTTGTTTGTTTGCTTCTAGACGCGCTGCGTCTTCTGCGTTTGCAGCTTTCAGCATAACGTCAAGCGGCTTACCTGGGTTGATGTCGTATTCAGCACGTAGGTTACGGATGCTGGTAATGAACGCTTTCACCCATTCAATATCGTCTAGCGCTTCTTGGTTGAAGTTTGCTTCGTCGAATTGAGGCAGTGCTTGCAGCATGATTGTCTCGCCTTCTACACCTTCAACTAGTGGCTTGATGCTTTGCCAGATAGTTTCAGTGATGTAAGGAATCACTGGGTGAGCTAGACGTAGAGTCTTCTCAAGAACCGTGATTAGTGTGCGGCGAGTACCACGCTGTTGCGCTTCAGTACCTTTCCATAGAACTGGTTTAGTTAGCTCTAGGTACCAGTCACAGAATTGGTTCCAGATGAATTCGTAAAGCGTGTTAGACGCCATATCTAGACGGAAGTTGTCGATATGGTTGTTGAACGCTTTCGCTGCAAGTTCAAACTGAGACTCGATCCACTTGTCCGCTAGTGAGTATTCAATCTCACCACCGTTGAAGCCACAATCTTGCTCTTCTGTGTTCATCATTACGTAACGGCTTGCGTTCCATAGTTTGTTACAGAAGTTACGGTAACCCTCAAGACGCTTCATATCCCAGTTGATATCGCGACCTGTTGATGCCATTGCTGCAAGAGTGAAACGTAGTGCGTCTGTACCGTATGCTTCGATACCGTTTTCAAACGTCTTACGAGTGTTCTTCTCGATCTTCTTCGCTAGCTGAGGCTGCATCATGTTGCCACAACGCTTCTCTACTAGAGACTCTAGGTCGATACCATCGATCATGTCGATTGGGTCAAGTACGTTACCTTTCGACTTAGACATCTTGTCGCCGTTTTCGTCACGGATTAGACCAGTAACGTAAACTGTCTTAAATGGTACTTGTGGTTTGCCGTTTTCGTCTTTCACGAAGTGCATGGTCATCATGATCATGCGCGCAACCCAGAAGAAGATGATGTCGAAACCAGTTACTAGTACGTCTGAAGGGTGGAATACTTTCAGATCGTCAGTTTGCTCTGGCCAACCTTGAGTACCGAACGTCCATAGTGCAGAAGAGAACCATGTATCCAGTACGTCTTCGTCTTGGTGAAGTTCAATGACTGACTCTAGGTTGTTGTTCTTACGAACTTCTTCTTCGTCACGACCTACGTAAACGTTGCCTTGGTTGTCGTACCAAGCTGGGATGCGGTGACCCCACCATAGCTGACGAGAGATACACCAGTCTTGAACGTCACGCATCCAAGAGAAGTACATGTTTTCGTATTGCTTAGGAACGAATTGGATGTCGCCGTTTTCTACTGCTTCAACCGCTGTTTTCGCTAGAGGCGCAGTACGTACGTACCATTGGTCAGTTAGCATTGGTTCGATAACCACGCCACCACGGTCGCCGTAAGGAACTTGTAGATCGTGATCTTTCACTTCTTCAAGTAGACCTAGCTCGTCGAATTCAGCAACGATAGCTTTACGAGCAGCAAAACGTTCCATACCGTGGTACTTAGCTGGTAGCTCAGTGCTGTAAGCGTCGCTTGCTTCGCCGTTGGTGTTGAATACTTCAGAAGCGTCACGGATGTTCGCGTCGAAAGTCAGAATGTTGATCATTGGTAGCTGGTGGCGCTTACCAACTTCGTAGTCGTTGAAGTCGTGCGCAGGTGTGATTTTCACACAGCCAGTACCTTTTTCCATATCTGCGTGCTCATCGCCCACGATTGGGATGCGACGATCAACGATAGGAAGGATGATTTCTTTACCGATAAGATCTTTGTAACGTGGATCTTCCGGGTTAACTGCAACACCAGTATCGCCTAGCATGGTCTCTGGACGAGTCGTTGCAACAACGATGTAGTCTTTGCCATCTGCTGTTTTAACGCCATCTGCTAGTGGGTAGCGGAAGTGCCACATGTTGCCTTTAGTGTCTTTGTTCTCTACTTCTAGATCTGAAATCGCTGTGTGTAGCTTTGGATCCCAGTTAACTAGACGCTTACCGCGGTAGATTAGATCGTCTTCGTATAGACGTACGAACACTTCTTGAACAGCGTTAGATAGACCATCGTCCATCGTAAAGCGCTCACGATCCCAGTCTACAGATGCGCCAAGACGACGAAGCTGCTTAGTGATAGTGCCGCCAGATTCGCCTTTCCATTCCCAGATTTTGTCGATGAAAGCTTCACGACCGTAATCGTGTTTTGTTTTGCCTTCTTCTGCAGCGATCTTACGCTCAACAACCATCTGAGTTGCGATACCTGCGTGGTCCGTACCTACTTGCCAAAGAGTGTTTTTACCCTTCATGCGCTCACAACGGATAAGCGTATCCATGATCGTATCTTGGAACGCGTGGCCCATGTGTAGGCTACCAGTGACGTTCGGTGGCGGGATCATGATGCTGTATGATTCTTTAGTAGTGTCACCGTGTGGCTTAAAGTAGCCTTTCTCTTCCCAAGTCTGATACAGAGCTTGTTCGATTGAAGTTGGGTTGTATGTCTTTTCCATAGCGCTCTTTTAATGGATACGTTGATGGTTGAATCTAAGTCAATCTTTATAAGTGAACTCTCTGAGTGGAGAGCTTAACTATAAGGATTGACCGTTAAGGATATTGAATTTCGATCGTTTGCAGTTGATAACCTGCCTGACGGTAAATTTTATACCTTTCTCTTGCGAGCTGTTTAGCTTTTTCTTCGCAAGGCACGAAGTCTACCACTTGAGCAAACTTGTTCGCAAAGGTTGTCTCATTTTCCGCCAAATTAATTACCAGCTGACGATTCCAATTAGGTTTTACACCTTCATGGCCGATTTCAATATTGGTGGCGTATTTCGGTCCTTCGCCTACAAGATTATGTGCCATGAACTTGTCTGCATCAATTTGCCAAAAGGCTTCGGCGAGCTGCTCGGCGTGCGGTTTGTCTTGGCAGTTCAGATACACTTTTGCGCCTTGGCGAGCAAAGTGCTGAGCCAAAAACACGATGTATTCCTCAAAGCCAGTCACCGTTGCTTGTGGGCTCTCTTCGTTAATGATGTAGAAGGTTGCAGTTTGCATCATTCTCTCGCTTGCCGTTGGTCTCTTCCTAAGACCATCTTAAATCCGATTTTCAATCAAGAAAATCGAGGTAATAAAAAAGGGCCTTGCGGCCCTTTTAGATGTTGTTCAGAAATTACTCTTCTGTCTCTTGGCCGCTGCGGTTCAAAAGGAATTGGACAAGCATTGAGACAGGACGACCCGTTGAGCCTTTCGCTGCGCCTGATTTCCACGCAGTACCTGCGATATCGACGTGTGCCCAGTTGTACTTTTTAGCAAACTTAGACAGGAAGCAACCCGCAGTGATAGTACCAGCAGGACGACCACCGATGTTTGCCATATCAGCAAACGGGCTCTTCAATTGTTCGTGGTACTCGTCTGCCATTGGTAGACGCCATGCACGGTCACTTGCTTGCTCAGAAGCGTTTACTAGCTCATGAGAAAGTGGGTTGTGGTTAGAAATTACGCCGCTAATATGGTGGCCTAGTGCGATAACACAAGCACCAGTTAGCGTTGCAACGTCTACTACACAGTCTGGTTCGAAACGCTCTACGTAAGTCAGTGCGTCACAAAGAACAAGACGACCTTCCGCATCCGTGTTCAGAACTTCTACGGTTTGACCTGACATGGTTGTTAGGATATCACCTGGACGGTAAGCGTTGCTGCCTGGCATGTTTTCACAGCCTGCTAGAACACCAATAACGTTAATTGGTAGGTTTAGCTTCGCTAGCGCTTTCATTGTACCGAATACAGATGCTGCACCACACATGTCGTACTTCATCTCATCCATACCTTCACCAGGTTTTAGAGAGATACCGCCTGAATCGAACGTCAGACCTTTGCCGACTAGTACGATAGGTTTTGCTTCTGATTCTGGGTTACCTTTGTATTCGATAATCGACATCATTGATTCGTTCTTCGAACCACGACCTACTGCTAGGTAAGATGTCATGCCCAGTTTTTCCATCTCCTGCTCACCAATGATCTTGGTGGTTACAGTTTCGTAATCGTCAGCAAGGCGACGTGCTTGAGAAGCAAGGTACGCTGGGTTTGCGATGTTTGGTGGCATGTTGCCAAGATCTTTTGATGCTTTCACACCAGATGCGATAGCTAGACCGTGAGTGATTGCTTTCTCGCCTAGGTTTAATTCACGACGCGTTGGTACGTTGAATACTAGCTTACGCAGTGGACGACGAGTTTCTGGCTTAACGCTCTTGAACTGATCGAATGTGTAAAGACCATCTTTAGTCGCTTCTACTGCCTGGCGAACTTTCCAGTAAGTATCACGACCCTTAACGTGTAGTTCAGTTAGGAAACATACTGCTTCCATAGAACCTGTTTCGTTAAGTGTGCTGATCGTCTTTTGAATGATTTCCTTGTACTGGCGCTCGCCTAGCTCACGTTCTTTACCACAACCTACGAGTAGAACGCGCTCTGACAAAACACCTGGTACTTGATGCAGTAGCAGCATCTGACCAGGTTTACCCTCTAGATCACCACGGCGAAGTAGTGAACTGATGTAACCGTCACTGATTTTATCAAGTTGCTCGGCTACTGGAGAAAGGCGACGTGGTTCAAACACACCAACAACGATACATGCGCTACGTTGTTTCTCTGGACTGCCACTTTTAACACTGAACTCCATGCGTACTCCTACATCCTGAAGACAAATTGCTCTAAATGTTAGATAATGATCGCTTACTTGTTGAATTTAAGCTCAGGTCTTACCAACAGAGCTGATTTAAGCGCTAACATCTAGTTTATAATTTTTAAAAAAATAAATGGTTCAACGGGAAACTATAGTGATTCGACCAAAAAAACAAGTTTTGTATAGGTAATTTCAGCGTGATTATTGTTAGATATTTGATCCGCGAAACACTCAAGAGCCAATTTGCGATTTTCTTCGTGCTTTTTTTGGTGTTTGTGAGCCAGAAGTTTATCAGTGTTCTTGCTGATGCTTCGGACGGGGATATTCCTGCTGGGTTAATTTTCTCAGTTGTTGGTTTAAACATGCCAGCAATGGGGCTATTAATGCTGCCATTAAGTTTGTACATCGGCATATTGATCACATTTGGTCGTTTATATGCGGAAAGTGAAATCGTGGTGATGAATGCGACGGGTATCGGGAATAAGTTCCTGGTACAAGCTGCGTTGTACTTGGCGATCATCACATCGGGTGTGGCAGCGTTCAATGCATTATGGCTATCGCCTTGGTCACAAGACCGTGTTGAGCAACTTTATGAGCAAGTCGCGGCAGAAAACAGTGTCGACTTATTGAAGAAAGGTCAGTTCCAAGGCACGCCAGATGGTTCTTCGGTTGTCTTTATTGATGACATCAAAGACAGCACGTTAAGTAATGTGTTTGTAGCACAGATGCGTCCGCGTGATTCCATCTTACCAAGCGTGATGTTTTCCTCTTCTGGTGAAGTAAAAGAACTGTCGGATGGGCGTCAGATCATCACTATGCATGAAGGTACGCGCTATGAAGGTGTGCCGACTCGTGTTGAATACATGGTTACTAAGTTCGATCAGTACGAAGGTTTGATTGGTCAGCGTGAAGTGAAGCAAAAAGGTCGTGATTGGGAAGCGTACCCAACGGCAGACCTGATTGGTCACCCTGATCCTGAAGCGCAGGCTGAGCTGCAATGGCGTATCTCGTTGTTCGTGTGTATTCCACTATTAACGATGCTGGTTATTCCTTTGTCGGCAGTGAACCCGCGCCAGGGACGCTTTGCTAAAATGGGGCCGGCTATCTTGATTTACTTGGCGTACTTCCTTGCGATTAGTGCAACGAAATCCGCGCTAGAAGATGGTGCTATTCCTGCTGCTATTGGTATGTGGCCAATTAATGCCATGTTATTGATTGTCGCTATCTTGGCTAACATGATGGACAGTGTTCCAGCTCGACGAATTAAAGACAAATTCCGCAAGAAGAGGCTCGCGTAAGCTGTGTTCAAACTCTTAGACCTTTACATCGGTAGAACGATTATCTCTACCACAGCCTTGGTTCTGGCGACTTTCGTCGGCTTGTCGGGCATCATCAAGTACGTAGAACAGTTGCGTAAAGTTGGTCGTGGTGCTTACGACCTAATGCACGCGCTTTACTTTGTTTTGCTGAGTATTCCTCGCGATATCGAAATGTTCTTCCCAATGGCGGCGCTGCTGGGAGCCTTGATTGGTTTGGGCATGCTTGCTTCAAGTTCTGAACTTGTGGTTATGCAAGCCGCGGGTTTCTCTAAGTTGGATATCGGCTTATCAGTACTTAAAACCGCAGTACCCTTAATGCTTATCGTTATGACGCTCGGTCAATGGGGCGCACCAGAGGCGCAAAAGATGGCGCGTGACCTACGTGCATTTGCTCTATCTGGCGGTAGTATTGTGTCGGTGCGGGCTGGGGTATGGGCTCGTGATGCCAACGACTTCATCTTTATCGGTAAAGTGGAGGATGACAAACTCTACGGCTTGAACATGTGGCGTTTCGATGAAGATAAGAACTTAGACAAAGTTATCTTCGCAGAAGAAGTCGACTACCAACAAGATAACAACTGGTTGATGCGTTATGTCCAAATCACCGATATGGAAAATGAAAACGTCATTACCAAGCGCGATTTAGAGCAGATGGAATGGCACACCTCATTAGCACCAGATAAGTTGGCGGTGGTAACGGTGAAACCAGAAGAGCTTTCTTTAAGTGGCTTATATGACTATGTGACCTATTTGAAAGCCTCGGAACAAGATGCTTCGCGTTATGAACTCGCATTTTGGCGCAAGCTATCTCAACCACTCTCTATCGCAGTAATGATGCTGATGGCGTTGTCGTTTGTTTTCGGTCCATTGCGTAGTGTCACCATGGGTGCAAGGGTGCTCTCAGGGGTAGTTGCAGGTTTTACCTTCTACATATCCAGTGAGTTCTTTGGACCTCTGACCTTGGTATATGGCATTCCGCCAGTGTTCGGCGCATTAGCCCCTAGCTTAGTGTTTCTAGCAATTGCGGTATCCTTGCTAAGAAGAAAGCTGTAGGTTTTCAAAAACGATAAACATAAAAAAGGAAGGCACTGTGCCTTCCTTTTTCTATTCTGCTTGCGCGGTTTCGCTATTTTGCTTTCGGCAAGACGACGACTTCGGTTTTTGCCCAAATGTCGTGGAAGCCACGTTTTTGTGGGTCGATTGGCACAGTCAAGTTAGCCAAACCAAAGCCCGACGTACCTAAACGAATTAAAGCCTGAGTAACTGTAATTGGCGCACCATCCTTACTGTTACGAATTTGCATTTTCCAAGCTCGCATGCCCAGTGTTTGTCCTGCGCGGGTCCAGAAGAATACAAAGAAGTAGATCCACACCACAGCCAGGTACAGCGTGAACAATGGGCTTAGAACTGGATGCTTTCCTAGCATATCTGCTGCATCCACATATTCCCCATAACTCAGCAAGCCTGCCGCATTAAGCGCAAAAACAATCGCCATTACTACGCCTGCTGCCATCATCTCAATCGCTAGGATGATCAGCGTGTCGTAAAACAATGCTGCGAGTCGACGGAAAAAGCCCGCTGGTGGAAGAGTTGTAGAAGTCGTCATAATTCCATCACTTACCTTTAAAATTGTGCGTCAGAATATAGATTCCATTAGCTTGTGAAAAGAGAGCTAACGCACAGAGTCTTCAATTGTGGGTAAATCACAAGTTTGAATACGACTCTATCGCTAATCAACTATCCAACAAAGTAACCGAGTTCAAACTTCCTATCATGCAATCTGTGAAAGCATCAAACATGGGTTACTTTGCTTAGAACACAAGATTACGAATGATGTGATAGAGGTACAAGATGATCGTAATTACAGGCGCGAGCAGTGGCTTAGGTGCGCAGTTAGCTAAGTTGTATGATGCTCAAGGCGAAGAAACACTGTTAACCGGTCGCAGCGAAAAGAAGTTAAATACGCTTGCCCAACACCTCTCGAGTAAAGCTCAGGTAAGAAGTTGCGATCTTATCGACGCATCTCAAGTCGAGAAGTTGTTTGATGAGTTGCCTCAAGTGCCTTCAACTCTGATTCATTGTGCGGGAAGTGGTTATTTTGGTTTGTTAGCCGAGCAAGACCCGCAAGAGATTCAAAAGCTGATTGAAAACAATCTCACTTCAGCAATTCATGTCTTAAGAGAGTTGGTAAAGCGTTATCAAGATCGACCGGTAAATGTTGTGATGGTGATGTCGACAGCGGCACAACAGCCTAAGGCACAAGAATCGACCTACTGTGCGGTGAAGTGGGCTGTCAAAGGTTTGATTGAATCCGTTCGTATGGAATTAAAAGGCAAACCAATGAAAATTATCGCAGTGTATCCTGGAGGTATGGCGACTGAGTTTTGGGAGACGAGTGGCAAGTCTTTAGACACCAGTAGTTTTATGAGCGCAGGTGATGCAGCGCGGATGATTCATGGTGCGCTATCAAATATCGGTAATGGTTACGTTTCGGATATTACCGTTAACCGTTTATAGGACTGAATGGTGGTATTACAACAAAGCAAAATGGCAGACTGAGCTAAGATGAGATCTCCTTTGTCACACTTTGTGGCGAAATTATCAGCAAACGATAGTTATTTAAGGTTTTTCTGCTTGCGCAGGTCAAAAGCTTACGTATAATGCCAACCATCAAAGGGCAATAGCCCAGAGATGCCGGTGTGGTGAAATTGGTATACACGACGGATTCAAAATCCGTTGCCTTCGGGCGTGGCGGTTCAAGTCCGCCCACCGGTACCATATTCCAAGACAGAGCCTCGACGAAAGTCGGGGCTTTGTTGTATCTGAGGTTTGTGAATTCAAATCCAGCGTGGCGGCAGGA
>NZ_JAKRGG010000018.1:0-90291 GCF_022347645.1 Vibrio sp. MMH1-50 | reverse complement strand
GATTCTTGATTTAGACCCACTAGACCTTTAAATCGCCGCCGCGTCTACAAACCAAGTCATTCTCGCTGAACCTAGCATCTCGAGGTTACTTGGGTATAAACCAAATAAAAAGGACTTTATCTTTATGATCACTTGCTATGTTCGTTATGTCATTGATGCAAAAAAAACCAAAGAGTTTGAAGAGTACGCAAAAATGTGGATTCCGTTAGTAGAGAAATTTGGCGGACAACACAACGGCTACTATCTTCCATCTGAAGGTGCTAACAATATTGCACTGGCATTATTTACATTCCCAAGCCTCGCGGCGTATGAGGAATACCGAGAAAAGTCGCTCAACGATGAAGAGTGCATCCAAGCCTTTAAGTTCGCGGAAGAGACCGACTGTGTATTGAGTTACGAACGCAGCTTCTTCAGACCTGTTTTTAGCTAACTCAGCCACACCGCGCTTGATGCCAATATTCTTAAAAGCGCGGTGTTACTAATCTCTAACCTCAGTATGATGCAGACTTTCCATGCGACACATCGAAACGTTCGCCTCATTAAAATTGAGTGTGAAAACGCTCAATCAAGAAGTCCAAAAACAAACGAAGTCGCTTGGGTTGATACTGGCGGCTCAGGTAAATCACGTTCAAATCCGCACCTGCAGAAGAGGTCGATGCGTTGAAGTTCTTCATATAGCCATTTAACACCGTCACTAAACGCTGCTGTTTGATGTCCTCTTGTACATCAAGAATCGATTTCAACGCAATACCCGCGCCATCTAACGCCCATTGACGAATCACTTCGCCATCATCAGAAAAACGCTTCGGTACGACAATAACAACATTGTGCTGCTCTTCATCTTGAAAGTGCCATGTTTTCAACTCTTCATTGCTGCGAACCATGGCTAAACAATCGTGATGTGCTAAATCTTGTGGCGTGATCGGCGTGCCTTTCTTTGCCAAATACTGAGGAGAAGCACAAAGTACTCGGCGACTGGACGCCAGTTTGCGAGAGATAAGGTTGCTGTCGGCTAGCTCCCCATATCGGATAACGATGTCCAAACCGGACTCAGCTAAGTTGGATAAGTTATCGTTCAAATACAGATAAGGGATCACATCGGGATAGAGCTGACTAAATTCCGACAGTATTGGCGAAATGTATTGCTTTCCAATATCACGAGGAGCCGAGATTTTAAGTGTGCCGCGCACTTCTTTGGTGCCAGTTTGGAGTAAGTTCTCCGTCTCTTTGACGCTGTCGATGATTTCCAAGCATGCCTGATGGTACATAGCGCCAGAGTCCGTCAGTGAGATATGCCTTGTACTGCGATTAAGTAATTTCACCCCATAGCGATCTTCCAGCGACTGCAATCTTGCCGTTACTGTTGCTGGCGATAAGCCGAGTTCTCTGCCAGCCGCCGCCAACCCTTGGTTCTTCACTATGCTGACAAACAGCGTCATATCCGAAAACTTGTCCACATTCCCTCCTTAAACTTCATTATTCATCTGAGCTGAATAATCAATTCAAATATTACTCAATTATCAAATTTATTCCAATCAATATACTGACTCCATCGAAACGAGATTGGAGAAACAAATCATGACAACAGAAAAAACCATTTATGTCGTACTGGGTGGCACATCAGGTATTGGCGCTGAACTTAGCCAACAACTTGCGAGCGACAATGCGGTTGTCCACGTAGCAAGCCGCAAAACAGGGTTAGACATCAGCGATGAACAGTCGGTTTACCACTACTTCGAAACTATTGGTGCTTTTGACCACCTGATCGTCACAGCAGGTTCTTATGCTCCAGCAGGCAAAGTGGTGGATGTAGAAGTTTCCCAAGCAAAATACGCGTTCGATACCAAATTTTGGGGCGCCATCAACGCAGCGAAACATGGAGCACGCTACATCAAGAAAGGCGGATCAATAACGCTAACTTCCGGCATGTTATCGCGCAAAGTTGTTGCTAACACCTACGTAAAAACCGCGATTAACGCTGCCATTGAAGCAACCACAAAAGTACTGGCGAAAGAACTGGCTCCAATCAGAGTGAATGCAGTCAGCCCAGGTTTGACCAAAACTGAGGCGTATCAAGGCATGAACGAAGACGACAGAAATGCCATGTACAAACGCACACAAAATAGCTTACCAGTGGGCAAAGTTGGCGAAGCCAGTGACGTTGCAAAAGCTTACCTACTTCTGATTGAAAACAACTATATGACCGGTGCCGTGATTGATGTCGATGGTGGCGCACTACTTGGCTAACAACACACGTTTGGATAACAACAAATAAAAACAAGGTGCCAGAGCAAGAAAAAAGCATGGCACCAATGGGTTAAAACTAATTAAAAAAAGAGACTCCCCCCATGAATAAAGAAAAAATGCCGCTGCAGGTATGGATCTTAACACTTGCAGCTTTTGCTATCGGTACCGCAGAATTTGTTATTGCAGGAATCCTTCCTCAAGTCGCCAACTCTTTGTCCATCACGGAAGGACAAGCCGGTTACCTAATCAGTGCCTACGCACTTGCCATTGTATTTGGCGGTCCGCTACTTACGATTTACTTAGCACGCTTTAACAAGAAAGCCGTACTGGCTGGGCTAATGGTGCTGTTTATTCTCGGCAACGTGTTGTCCGCTTTCGCGCCGAACTACTTTGTATTGATGGTCAGCCGAGTGATCACAGGTTTAGTTCAAGGTCCTTTCTACGGCATCGGTGCCGTGGTAGCGACCAATTTGGTTTCAGAAAAAATGGCAGGTCGTGCGGTCGGACAAATGTTCGCGGGCTTAACGCTGGCTAACGTTTTAGGTGTGCCTGGCGGTACCTGGATTGGCTTGCAATTCGGCTGGCACACCACTTTCTTGACCGTTGCAGCTTTCGGTTTAGTGGCTCTGTTTTTTATCACTTCAGTGATCAAATCCACCGGTCATGGCGAAGCAAAAGATGTCAAAGCACAATTAGCTGCGTTCAAAAACCCAATGCTACTTATCAGCCTTGCGATCACCGTATTTGCTTGGTCGGGATTCATGACTCTGTATGGCTACATCGCCCCTATCGCCATGCACATCACAGGCTTTGGTGAAAGTGCCGTAACTTGGATTCTGGTTATTGTTGGTGTCGGTCTGATTGTTGGTAACACCATGGGTGGTCGTTCATCGGATAAAAACCTACAAAAAGCGTCTATGTTCTGGGCTATCGCGATGATTGTGTCACTCGTACTGGTCGGAATCACTGTAGACAGCAAAGTGCTGTTCATTGCCACCGCCTTTGTATTTGGTATTGCGTCATTCGCTAACGTACCAGCAATGCAACTTCGAGTAATGAACCACGGTGGTGAAGGTCAGGAATTAGCAGCGACAGCAAACATCTCGGCGTTCAACTTAGCTAATGCCTTTGGCGGTTTCTTAGGCGGTATGGTGCTCGATAGCCAAATGGGCGCAGGCATGATCCCTTATGCAGCCATCATTGTTCCACTGATTGGTTTGCTATTCATCGCCAAGGCAAACCGCAAAGAAAACAAACAGGCTGAGTTAGCTCCGAGCTTCAACAACTAATGTCATCCCTACAAGTAGCCCTGACTTAACGCTTCTCGAGCAAGCGGGGCTACCCAATACGAATCACCAGGAAAACACTATGAAACTCTACATTTACGAACATTGCCCATTCAGTGCTCGCGTCCGCTACGTTGCTGGCATGCTGAATATCCAACTCGACGTCATCAATATTGCTTATGACGACGATAAAACCACAACAGACCTGATTGGAACCAAGCAAGTGCCACTTCTTATCAAAGACAACGGTGAAGCGATGGCAGAAAGTCTCGATATCATCGCTTACTTCCTTGAACTGGCAACATCAAGTGAAACAAGCCAACCGTCGCAAGCGGTGTTGGATTGGCAAAAAATCGCGTTCCTTCCATTACAAAAAGTGGGTTACCCACGTTGGTCAAACATGGATTTGCCAGAGTTTGCCACTCAGTCTGCACAACAAGCTTGGCGCGCAAAAAAGGAAACGGATGCACTCAATTTTGATGCACTTCTGCAAGACACACCAAACATTGCCAAAGAGGTCGAAGCGCTCATTGAACGTGCGAAAAGCGTGTTGAATCTCGACTCTTATCAGCATGTGACTTTGGTAGACGAAGCGATCCTATTTTCTATTTTGCGCGGGTTCTTCAGCGCCGCAGAAATCCAATGGGACAACGCTGTGAAAGATTGGATGGAATCTGTAAGCAACAAAACCCAAGTACCACTACTTAAGTAAGGAATCGATCATGAGCAAACTATTTGAACCAACACAGCTGAAACAACTAACTCTGCAAAACCGCGTAGCCATGGCTCCAATGACCCGAGCGCGCACTAGCCAACCGGGAAACATTCCAAACCAAATGATGGCGACTTACTACAAGCAGCGCGCTACCGCAGGGTTAATCATCTCTGAAGCCACCCAGATTTCAGACGATTCGCAGGGTTACTCATTCACACCAGGCGTCTACACTGATGAGCAAGTGGCAGGCTGGAAAACCGTCACTCAAGCAGCAAAAGAGCAAGGCGCAGCTATGTTTTGTCAGTTATGGCATGTTGGTCGTGTATCACACCCGACATTCCAAAAAGGCGAACAGCCTATTGCCCCATCAGCACTAAAACCCGTAGAAACCCAAGTGTGGATTGCCGACGAGCAAGGCAACGGCAACATGGTCGATTGTGTAGAGCCACGAGCGATGACTCAAGCCGATATTGACCGTGTGGTAAGTGATTTTGCCCATGCAGCGAAACGTGCGATTGAAGCAGGCTTCGATGGCGTCGAAATCCACGGCGGTAATGGTTACCTGATTGACCAGTTCCTACGTACTAATTCAAACCACAGAACCGACAACTACGGCGGTACTCGCGAAAACCGACTTCGCTTTTTATTAGAAGTGGTCGATGCGGTGAGCGAAGCCATTGGTGCCAACAAAGTAGGAGTACGACTCGCACCTTTCATCACTTTCAAGGACATGAACTGCCCGGACATTGTGCCAACCATCCTCGATGCATCGAAACAACTTCAAGCTCGTGATATTGCGTACTTACACCTGTCTGAAGCGGATTGGGACGACGCACCAGTGATTCCAGAAAGCTTCCGCATCGAACTGCGCGAATACTTCACCAACACGATTATCGTCGCGGGCAGTTACACCCAAGAGCGTGCTGACAAGGTACTTGAGAAAGGTTATGCGGATTTAGTCGCGTTTGGACGCCCGTTTGTGTCTAACCCAGACTTGGTGGCGCGCTTACAGCACCAACAACCTCTGGCAGAACTGGATGGCTCCACACTCTTTGGTGGTAATGAACACGGCTATACAGATTATCCGGCGCTTGGTTGAGAGGCTTTACCCGCTTCTGATAACGATTCATAGCGTGCCGTATTTCTCAGATTAATCAGTTGCTATCCCATAAAAAGAAAAGCGCAACACAGCTCAACGTTTTCTTAAGTTTGAGTGTAATAAACTGGCTGCATATTCAGAATGCAAATTTAGGAGAACGCTCGTGTCCGATGAAAAAACAAAACAGGAAGTGACGGTTGTTGATATTAAAATGCCATTTATGTCGATGGTGATCTTTATGGTCAAGTTCGCTATCGCTTCAATTCCTGCAATGATCATCCTAGGTATTATTTTCAGTATCTTCGGGGCGCTTTTCGGTGGGATGTTCCACGGTATGGGTCACATGTAACCGACTAATCCACAAATAAAAACACTCTCCACGTTTTACCCATGGAGAGTGTTTCTTTTTAATCCACCAACACTAAAGAATCTAAGATACCTTTACCGCTGTGGATGCCACCTTCGTTTTCACTGGCTGGTTTACTGCGAATCAAATAACCAGCGTAGCCATCCAATTGCGTTACAGGTTCACCTTGATAGTGCGCCGTGAATAAACCAATTTCACTCACAAGGTCCGTCACCACGCTCTGCTTTGCATCACGCACTGCAATCGTCGGTATTTCTCTTTCATGCGGATACAAACGCTGCATCAAAGCCCAAGCACTGTATTGCTCTTGTGGCAGTCGACTCAGTTGTTTCGCTATATCTTCACCAAAGATACAGTGACCACCGCCCTCGCCTTGGTTTTTCAATACCCATTCGTCTTTGTTACCAGAAGCAGCAAACCATTTAATCGTATCAGTGTTAATTGGCTTCATCTCTGCCAATACGCTTTTGACCAACTCGGCTTCTTCAAGATTGAGTCCCCAGCGCTGATACTCACTTGCCGGCATCATAGTTAACAACATTTGCATTGATTTACTGGTAGCCAACTGTTGGCTGATGGTCGCATTCATCGCTACGTAGTGCTTTTCCATGAACAAACGAGTCTGGCTCAAGGTATGGCAACAGATTGGTTCATTTAGCTCTGGCGAGAAGTAGTCCATATATTGATAACCTGCGCGCAAGTACACAACGTCAAGACCGCCGATGTTATCTAGCAAGAGGCGTTGCTTGTCACCGCTCGATAGCTGTGAACTTAACTGCTCAAAGGTACGTCTTACTGTGCGAACGCCAAGCTTCTGCAATTCCACTTCGAGTAAGTGTTGGTCATATACATTGTCTTCGTTTTTCTGCACCACCATCAGAAACGTCGGTGCGCCTTCTTCATTAAAATGCGCTTTGACTTTTCTCGCGGCAGTGGCAATGCCAAGCGCAAGTTGCTGCATGCCTTGGTTATCGGCTGGTGTTGCCGTTTTATCTTCTAACCATTGTTGGTAAACGCTGCCCCACAGAGAGCTCAAAAATTGATGCAGCTCTGTGGCACGCTGACCGAAAGGCGCCATCCCAGCCGCAATGCCATTAAACTCGATCACTTTCGCGCCGTGTTGACGATCATCCATAAAGTCGGTTCGCATTAACAACAGCGGTTGGCGCGCAGCTTCATGGTGGACCTCTTTGTGCAGTTCCAATAAACGCTCAAAGAAAGTATCGGCTTTGCCTAGCTCGGCTAGGGAGGTTTGCAGGAATTCATAATCTTCAGACACATGACTGATCAGCTTGGCGATCAACGGCGTCACTTTCTTCAAATGTGCGAACACATCACGCTCTATCGTCATTGGCGCAAAGCTAAAAGGACAGTGTCTTGCGGTGTTATCTGCTTGACGAAATGACACACCGTGCATGATTGCCCACTCACAAGCTTCTTCAATCACTTGTTGCGGGATGGTTTGTTTGTCTGAGGTACTCATGGTTTTGCTTCAAAATTTTTCGCCTAATGTACTTAAGACGCTGGAAGTTGCAATAAGACGCACACTTTCTCGATTTATTTTTTGTTTTTTTGCTCAACAAAGCGCCGAGTCATATCCCGCCTTGTGTTTAACCCTCTTTCTTTGCGGTGGATGACTGGTTAAAATGCACAAAATTGCGCACTAACTGGATAGATCATGCCAAAACTTACCCTTCAAGAGCAGATGCTAAAAGCAGGCTTGGTTAACGAGAAAAAACTGAAAAAAGCGAAAAAAGGCTCTAAAAAATCACGCGTTCAAGCTCGCGAAGTAAAAGCGGCGGTTGAAGAGAACAAACGTCAGCAGTTAGAGCGTGACAAGCAATTGAGCGAGCAACAAAACGCAGAGCGCTTGAACAAAGAAATCAAAGCGCAAATCAACCAACTGATTGAAATGAACAAGGTTGATTTGAAAGATGGAGACATCAAATACAACTTCACACACGGTACGCTTGTGAAGTCTTTGTACGTTGAGTCAGAGATCCGCGAACAGCTTATCAAAGGCATCTTGGCAATCGCGATTGTTGGTGAAAGCTACGTTGTCATCCCACGTGGTGTAGCAAACAAGATTGCTCAACGCGATGAATCTGTGATCATCGAGCAAAAAGAACCAGAAGCAGACATCCCGGCAGAAGATGACCCGTACGCAGATTTCGTCGTACCAGACGATCTAATGTGGTAATGCTCCACTTCTTGGAACCCAAATTGAAAAAGCCGCGATCATCGCGGCTTAATTATTTCTGCGTCTTTTGATTTCTGTATCTTTTCGTTTTGGCATCAGAGCCCTATTGGGAAAGCAGTGTTGGCCAATGCTTATTAGCACTCGCAATATTACCAGGAATGTCTTCTTCCCATGTCGCTTGCACAGATTTACTGTAGTTGAGATAGAGCTTGCCATTCTCAATTGACCATGCATTCGGGTCTATCTTTGCGGTGTAACCTTTGCTTACTGCCCAAGCACAATAACCACCATATTGCGGTGCAAATTTCTCAGGATTTTTCGCAAATGCATCTCGATTTTCAGCCGATGAAAAGTACCATTTGGCATCATTCCAACGGTAAGTGAAATCGCTGTCACCTTTTACCGGTTTCGATTGAGTGAAGTATGCGACAGGGTCATAACCACGAATCGCTTTACCGAGAAAGTCGCTATAAACAGGATCAAGCGCGAAAGCAGGAAGCGTCAAACTCCCCCAAATGAAGAATACGCTCAAAAGTTTCGATATCAGCTTCATAACTTCCTCTCTCATCTTATCCAATGTCGATAATCAGTCGCTTACCAGTATAGACAGGAAAAATCAGAAGAAACTTTCAGGTTTAAAGCATCTCAGCCTCGAAACGCGCCGTTCGAGCTTGGGCGATAGTACAGTTGGTTTCAGACATCAACCCCGCCAAAGTAATGTTTGGATTCTCCAAGACCAATCGAATCAGCTTGGCTTCCAAAGGTTCAAGCTTATCGCTGTGTTTAGCCAGACCAACTTCCATTTTGTTTATCACGAACCGCATCGGCTCAGATTCTTCTGCCTTGATATGATCGAGGAACACTTTTAAATCCAACGCATCACCAGCAATTTGCCAATTACGAGAGCGTCGAATGCGCTTCATTTCGCACTTCTTCTCAGCCGCAATTGCTTTAGCTCGCTTAGCATGATCGCCACCAATTCGGTGAATCAAAGATGGTAGAGGGATGGAGATAGTCTTGTCAGTCATCACAATAGTGGCATGGTTAATTTCGTCGCCTATGATAAACAGCTCGCCTCATTTTTTCATCGAGAAAACCTAATCGTTTTCAAAGCGTGGTGATTTTGGTCGAAAATACAAGGTTTATGCTTGCCCGCTCAATAGACTTTAAAGATTCTGGCACCTTTCATTCTTGGACAAGGTGATATAAGAAATGGAGCGCATTTTAAGCCCTTATATTTCTGGCTATTTGCATTTAAATGGCAAGCCCGTCGAGGGCATCAATATAGAAAGGACGATTGTTTTCAACGGTGTTGCTTCTGACTCGACGCAATCTGACGCCGAAGGGCACTTTGTTTTTGAAGCTGTGCTGTTAGATTCCAAACACCAACAACATTCTTTGCAAGATATTCGAGTGAAGCTGGATCTGAGTACCGAGTTTCAAGGTGATGAAGTGACGATATGGCAATCAAAAGTACACTCATTTCACCCGTCTTCCCTTCTGCTCATTTCTCTTGAAAGCTTAGCTTGTAATTTGGACGCCCCACTCAAAGTATTCACGTACCCTACAACACAAACGGAACCAGTCACCAATGAAATCTATAGTGTTTGCGACCTAAATGCGCTTACTTTCGAAGAGCTTTATTAGGTATTACCCCACCACAGACACATTATCAGCCACCCATTTAAGAAGCTGTTTTGCGGCTTTGGACAGCACTTGGTTTTGGCGCACTATGTAGCCAAAATCTGTGTTGGGGAAACTAGGTAATGGCGTGACTTCTCGCGAGAGTTTCAACCTTGGGTCGAGGGAGAAGTCAGGTACAATCGCAGTTCCAAATCCGGCTTCAGCCCAATCTATTTGAGCTTCAACACTGCCAACTTCCATGACCCTATGCCTAGGAAGATTTAGCTCTGGTAGAGACGCGTCAATCAACTCGCGCGTTCGGGTATCGTGACCGAGCAAGATTAATGTTTGGTTCTCTTCACTGTTTTCTCGCCAATCGAAGATGTTATCACCGAAAGCACACCAATGAATCTGAGTAAGTGACGTAAAGTGCAATGGTTGGCTCTCTTTCTGCGCAATAACAAAGCCTATGTCTGCACGAGCACTTTTCACCAAATCTACCGCTTGTGATGATGTAGTGTTGAACAGCGCCAAATCAATTCCAGGATATTCACTTTTAAACTGTTGAAAAGGCTTGATAAGTAATAGGCGCGAGACAATATCACTCGCTGCAATCGAGAGCGTTCCTTGCGTTAAGTCATTGATGGCATTGAGGTCGGATTGGCAGATTTGCAACTCATTCAGCATGTGCTCGGCAGTGTCTAACAAACGCTTTCCGGCTTGGGTCAATTGCACAGGGTTGCGTTCAATCAACTTAGTGCGAGTGGCTTGTTCTAGCTGTTTGATATGAAGACTCACATTTGGCTGCGTCATGTGCAGTTCAATCGCTGTTTTTCCGAAATGTTTCACTTCTGCCAAGGTGACAAACGTGCGTAACCAGTTCAAATCCAACATAGAAAATTACCCGATATGAGTTTCTTATCAAGTTAATGAGTATAATTAATTTCTCTTATTCATGCGAGCATCCTAAGATTTTCCGGTCTGTTTTTGGAGAATGAATTATGTCGTCTATCGTTGTTGTGGGTGCAAACTGGGGTGATGAAGGCAAAGGCCGCATCGTTGACTTTTTGGCAGAGCAAGCTTCTGCAAGCATTCGTTTCCAAGGTGGTAACAACGCGGGCCATACCGTAGTTAACGACCTAGGTACGTTTAAGCTACACCAGCTACCAAGTGGCGTTTTCAACCCTGACTGTTTGGCAGTATTAGGTCCGGGTATGGTAATCAGCCCAGCGTCGCTGTCTCAGGAGATTGCGGAAGTTGAAGAAGCGGGCGTTAAAGTGAACATGTGCATCTCTGATCGCGCAACACTGTGTCTACCTCTACACGCACTAGAAGATACGCTAGAAGAACAACGCTTAGGCGACAAAGCATACGGTTCAACTCGTCAAGGTATTGCACCTGCATACGGCGACCGTGTGATGAAAAAAGGCATCCTAGTTGGTTGGTTGAAGCAGCCAGAAGTCCTAGTAGAGCGCATCAAATTCTGGATGGAGTGGAAACTTCCTCAACTACATGCGCTTTACCCAACGTTCGAGTTTGAACAAACCGCTGAAGAGATGGCGAGCTGGTTGTTAGAAGTATCTGCACCTTGGCGTGACGCTATCTGCAACGTAACGCTGCCGCTAAAAGAACTGCAAGCAAAAGACCAAACTCTACTGTTCGAAGCGCAGCTAGGTGCAGGTCGTGACCTTGTTTACGGTGAGTACCCATGGACAACATCTTCAAACGTTGTGTCTATGTATGCTGGTATCGGTAGTGGTCTTCCTGCTCTTCGTCCAGAGCGTGTTATTGCGGTAGCAAAAGCGTTCAGCTCATCGGTAGGTACCGGCACACTAATTACTGCAATGGAAGAGCAAGATGCATTCCGTGAACTAGCGGGTGAGTTCGGTGCAACAACAGGTCGTCCACGTGACATGGGTTACTTCGATGCAGTAGCGACGAAGAACGGTGTTGAGCTTCAAGCAGCGACTGAAATCGCACTGACAAAAGTGGACTGTCTGACTGGTCTTAAAGATCTAAAAATCTGTGTTGGTTACGAAGGCGAGCACAGCGAAAACCCAATTTGGCCTCAAACGGCTGCACTAGCACCAATCTACGAGAAGATGGATAGCTGGAGCGAAGACATTACTGGTTGTCGTAAATTCGAAGAGCTACCAGTCGCGGCACAAAAATACGTTCTACGTATTGAAGAGCTGATGGGTGTACCTGTGAAGATGGTATCGGTTGGTCCTGGTCGTGAACAAATGATTATGCGCTAAGACGTGAATTAACACGTCTATTGGCAAGCGGCTTTTATCTTTTCCGGGGTAAAGCCGCTTTTTTTTTTAGTTTTATCCCGTCATTGTGTGCTTCCAGCACAGTATGCTGTCATTCAGTCATCATCGACAAACTATACGCCCACACAAAGTTACAAATAAAGCTCAAAAGAGAAATAAAAGCTCAGCAAAAAACACCAAAACCTCTCATATTCATGACTATCTCATCATCAAAAACCAGCATTTTCATCGATCATAAATCCAGTATTTAATCTCAAAAACTTCACTCCCAGAAACAAATAAAATCACATCAAAATCACCCTAAGATAATGCAAAAAAATCGTCTTTATCTCAGCCAATTTCTACTCGAACAGGCACGACCAGTTGCCTAAATAGCAACTAAAATTGAATAAACTCGCTTTATGGTCGCCTTATATTTAAATAAGGAAACCCATACTTTTTATTTTAAAATAGTAGTTTATAGATAATTTATAAGATCTAACTCACACTTTGAAATGTTCAATTCCTAAAAATGAGACACTTGTTATAGTTTTACGCAATTACTTGCTGGTAGCACCGATAACTGTGAACAATAAATTCTTTAAAAATCCGTCCAAGAGTTGGAGTGACAACATTGCATTAATAGTTGTTGGTGTACTCTCTTTTAGCATCACTATGCTGGCTTTTATCCCTTTTGCACACCAATATCATAAAAAGCTCACAGAAGAAGCTATCTTGACGATTGAGTCTGAATTTCACGATAACGTGGAGCAGTTAACACACCTGTTAGACGATAACTTTTTTCTTAAGTCGTGCGACGAGCTTATCCATGATCTCAGGACAAGCATTTTTGGTTTGGGCATGGCAAAAGACATTGCCACCTTCGATCAAAACGGAAAAGTGTTGTGCACGAGTAGCGAACGCCACCCGTCTTTCAGTATCTATTCGTCAATATTGACGCGTCTTGGTGACAGTGATGTGCATGCAACATTGGCTTTTACTAAGCGAGCGCTCACCAACAACCAAGCTCTGATTCTCTTTTTCACCAAACAACAAGGACGAGGAATCAGTGTTGTTTTCCCGAAAGAGGTTTTGGAAGTTCTCGTTAGCGATATATTTCGTTTTGGTGATATGGATTACCGAATCGACATCACAGACAAAACCGCTATAGATTCCATTGCACTCAACCCACTTAGAATGGAACAAGCCAGTTCCGAGATTTTGCCTTTTACCGTCTACTCTGCAATCAGCTATCCATTCTATTTTCAGTTCTTAGGTAGCAAGCTTTGGATTGGGTTGTTGGGAATGGCGTGTGCGTTGATTGTTCACCTATTTTTCTCTTCCAAGAAGTTCGCCAAAAATAGCTTAGAATTCTCTCTTGCTCTTGCCATTAAAGGACGTAACTTAACCGTTCATTATCAACCCATTGTCGATCAACGTGATGGCAGCGTTATTGGTGGAGAGTCACTTGTTCGCTGGAACGATCCAGTACAAGGGTTTATTTCACCAAGCATCTTTATCCCTCTGGCAGAAAAGGTGGGGTTGATCGATCAGATCACTTACCTTGTGCTAGATAAAGTGATCAGCATGATAAGCAGTAACAAGCTTGCGTTCCATGACCGCTACATTAGCGTCAACGTGAGCCGCTCATTGATCCTCAGAGAAGACTTTATTCAAGAGGTTGAATCGCGTCTTAAATATCATTATTTCATTAGTGAGCGTTTGGTGTTTGAAATCACCGAAGAAGCCATCTTCAGCGCGAGTGAACTGGCTGTACTTCGAAAGCACTTGGACCGATTAACCGCACTTGGTATCCGAATTGCGGTGGATGATTTTGGTACCGGATATTCGGGTTTAGATTTTATCGGTCAATATTCATTCGACATCATCAAAATCGACCGCGTATTCGTTAACAACCTTGGTAATGGCCAGACGATCCAACCTTTGTTGGAAGCAATCCACACCCTGACAAGAAACCTAAGCATGTCAGTGATTGTCGAAGGAGTAGAAGAGCGAGCGCAATTGCAAGTCTTGCACGATCTCGGTTTTTACAACATTCAAGGGTTCTACTTTTCAAAACCACTACCTAAACCTCTCTTTCTCGATTATTTAGAAGTAAAGCCAACCGTCGCTTTTCAAAAGTTCGCACCTGCCGTCAGTTAAGCAGCGATCATCAACCAGCAGTTGAACAAGCAAATTGGAGCTCGTATGGCTAACCAAAGGTAACTCAAGTGAACTGTCACTCCGAGTTCTCTCGCAGGGTCTTTACTTACAAATCAATTAATTACAATTAATCAAATGTTGTCCAGATTACCGGAACATCTCACTTGTTAATGAAGCACGCCAATTAGGTTAAACACTTGATTTAATGTTCTTTAAGTGATTAGTTGATCACGATTTTCATCTGTAAATTGGTGAAGTTGTACTCAAAAAATCTACTGTTCTGTTTTTAGGATAGATAACGTTTCCCCCAACATCTAACCCAAAAACAGGTGATTCCTATGACCACAAAGTTTCTCCGCCTCAGTTCGATCACGCTTGGTTTGTGCATGAGCTCATTTGCTTTTGCCAATGCCGATTTACCAAACATCAAAATTCTGGCGACTGGCGGCACTATCGCTGGCGCAGGTCAATCTGCGACAGAATCAAATTACACCGCAGGCAAAGTCGGTGTTGATTCGTTGATCGCCGCCGTACCCAGTATGACGAAGATCGCCGACATTTCTGGCGAGCAAGTGGTCAGCATCGGCTCTCAAGATATGAATGATGAGGTGTGGCTTAAGTTGGCTAAACGAGTGAATGAGTTACTCGCCCAAGATGACGTGGATGGCATTGTGATTACTCATGGCACTGATACATTAGAAGAGACAGCCTACTTCCTCGATTTAACGGTAAAAAGCGATAAACCAGTGGTTATCGTTGGTGCAATGCGCCCTTCTACTGCAATGAGTGCTGACGGTCCGGTTAATCTCTATAATGCGGTGGTCACAGCAACAGACGAAGATTCTCAAGGTCGTGGTGTACTGGTTGCGATGAATGACACCATCTTTGATGCGCGTGACGTAACAAAAACTAACACAACGTCAGTCAGCACTTTCCAATCTCCTAACTTTGGTCCGCTAGGTTATATCCACAACAGTGATGCGAAATATCAAAGAAGCCCGGAACGTAAACACACTACTGAAACAACCTTCGATGTTTCCAAGCTCGATAAGTTGCCACAAGTCGGAATCGTTTATAACTATGCAAATGCGTCGAGCTTACCTGTTAAAGCATTCGTCGATGCGAAGTTTGATGGCATCGTCAGCGCAGGTGTCGGCAATGGTAACTTGTACCACACGGTATTTGATGAGTTAGAAAAAGCAAGCAAAGACGGCATTCTGGTTGTTCGTAGTTCTCGTACGCCTACCGGCTCAACCACTTTAGATGCAGAGGTTGATGATGATAAGTACGGTTTCGTAGCATCAGGTACACTAAACCCACAAAAAGCACGTATTTTGCTGATGCTATCACTGACACAAACCAAAAATTACCAAGACATTCAGAAGATGTTTCAGCATTACTAGGGTCTATTGACCTTTTGAGGTTAAATTTAAGAGGAGGCACAGGTGCCTCCTCTTTTTTTGATTTATTACAGGAAACTTAGCCGAACAAGCGGCGCTTCATCCCTGCTCTTTCAAGAATCCGCGTAGTGATCTCTTCTACAGACAAAGAAGACGTATTGATATACGGAATTGCTTCTCTTCTAAACAACGCTTCTACCGTATCTAGTTCCAGTTTGCATTGTTCCGTACTCGCGTATTCGCTGCCTGATAAGCGGTTCTCGCGAATCTCATTCAAACGTTCTGGATTGATGGTTAAGCCAAACAGTTTGTGTCGATGAATTTCGAACTCCGGCAACAAACGCATCATCTTGACGTCTTCAGCGATAAACGGGTAGTTCACCACACGTAAACCAAACTGCATCGCCATGTAAAGACTGGTTGGAGTTTTGCCACTGCGTGAGACGCCAAGCAGAATAATGTCAGCCTCCTCCAAGCCTTTGAGCGTAATACCATCATCATGAGCAAGTGTGTACTCAATCGCCGCGATACGGTCAAAGTAAGTATCGGAATCTTTGCTCACGCTTCTTGAACGCTGCATCTTAGGCTGAGGAGCCATCTGAATGTCATCTTGTACCTTTTGCACAATGCTTTCTAGCACGTCATAGCTGTAAGCGGGAGCTTTGAGCAACACTTCACGAATTTCTGGCACAACAATCGAAAAGAAAACCAGCGGTTTCACGCCATCACGTTGGTAGGAAATCTCGATTTCTTTGATGACATCGGCAACTTTGTCTTCACTTTCAACAAAAGGAAAGGTTTTTTCATTAGGAATAAAGGGAAACTGACCCAGAACAACATGTCCTAATGTCTCACATGTTATAGCCGTTCCGTCAGAAACATAGAATACATCACGACTTTGGTTATTTATTTGCATTTTAGTTTAATTTTTCAAATTCATTTGAGTAGGATGGTTTACATAATATTAATAAATGAGTTTGGCTTGCAATTACGTTCCCCACAGCTTTGAAAATTCTTCGGAGTTTTTTTCAGCAAATACGTAATCGTTTGCCTTTCATATCAACCAAGAAAAGTGTTGATACATGTTTGCGTCGGAAAATTCGTTTAAGCCCTAGTTGGGAAGTTGTAGTTAACGCCCCTTATCTACAATGGCTGCTATCAGCTCGAAACTGCGTCTTCAATGACATTGACCTGCAAGGATGCATAACCACTGTTCGAGGTTGGTATTAATCCCTACAAAGCTGCAATGTTTCTGGAGAAAGACATGCAAAAGAACACCCTCTGGTTCAATGGACTATCCATGGATGATGTCGACAAAGTCGGCGGTAAAAATGCTTCACTTGGCGAGATGGTTTCTAACCTAGCCAATGTTGGTGTATCGGTACCAAACGGTTTTGCGACAACCTCGTATGCGTTTAACCAATTCCTTGACCACGAAGGTTTGGATGAGCGTATTCACCAACTACTTGATGAACTGGACGTTGAGGATGTAGAAGCCCTGCGCAAGACAGGTGCCACCATTCGTCAATGGGTATTAGAAGCCCCGTTCCCAGCGGATCTTGAACAAGACATCCGCGATAACTACAAAGAACTGACAGATAATCACCCTGAGATTTCTGTTGCTGTTCGCTCTTCTGCAACTGCAGAGGATCTGCCGGACGCGTCATTTGCTGGTCAGCAGGAGACGTTCCTAAACGTAAAAGGCATTGATGCAGTCTTAGAAGCGACTAAGCACGTTTACGCTTCTCTGTTCAATGACCGTGCAATTTCATACCGCGTACACCAAGGCTTTAACCACCGAGGCATCTCGCTATCGGCAGGCATTCAACGCATGGTGCGCTCGGACAAAGCCTCTTCTGGCGTTATGTTTACCCTAGATACAGAATCTGGCTTCGATCAGGTCGTATTCATCACCTCTTCTTGGGGCTTGGGTGAAATGGTGGTTCAGGGTGCAGTTAACCCTGATGAATTCTACGTTCACAAGCCAATGCTAGAAGCGGGTCAATACCCTATCGTTAAGAAGACGTTTGGCTCTAAGCAGATCAAGATGATCTACTCAAATAGCCAAGAGATCGGTAAGCAAGTTGAGATCATCGATACCTCTGTAGAAGAGCGCAATGCCTTCTCTCTGAACGATGAAGAGATCAAAGAGCTGGCAAAACAGGCAATGATCATCGAGAAGCACTACCAGCGTCCTATGGATATTGAGTGGGCAAAAGATGGTATCGACGGCAAACTTTACATCGTTCAAGCACGCCCTGAAACCGTATGTTCTCAAAGCGAGCAAAACGTAATTGAACGTTACGAGCTAAGCAACAAAGCGGACGTTTTGGTTGAAGGTCGTGCAATTGGTCAACGTATCGGTAAAGGTCCAGTACGTTTGGTTGACTCTCTAGACCAAATGTCATTGGTCCAAGACGGTGATGTACTGGTTACAGACATGACTGACCCAGATTGGGAACCAGTGATGAAGAAAGCCTCTGCGATTGTTACAAACCGTGGCGGTCGTACTTGTCACGCAGCCATCATCGCACGTGAACTTGGTATTCCGGCTATCGTTGGTTGTGGTGACGCCACCAGCAAACTGACTGACGGTGAGACCGTAACAGTATCTTGTGCTGAAGGCGAAACGGGTTACGTTTACCAAGGCGAGTTGGACTTCGAAGTGAAACGTTCTGCGGTTGATGAGCTTCCACTGCTACCAACCAAAGTCATGATGAATGTGGGTAACCCAGACCGTGCATTCGACTTCGCTCAGATTCCAAACGAAGGTGTCGGTCTTGCGCGTCTTGAATTCATCATCAATAAGATGATTGGTATTCACCCGAAAGCGCTGCTGAACTTCGACGCACAAAGCGACGAGCTAAAAGCTGAAATCACTGAACGTATCCGTGGTTACAAAGATCCAATCGACTTCTACGTTAGTAAGCTAACAGAAGGCATTGCGACCATCGCGTCAGCATTCTGGCCAAAGCGCGTCATCGTACGTATGTCTGACTTCAAATCCAACGAGTACAGCAACTTGGTCGGCGGTAAAGGTTACGAACCGCATGAAGAAAACCCTATGCTGGGCTTCCGTGGTGCATCTCGCTACATTTCTCCAGTGTTTGAAGACTGCTTTGAGCTAGAAACTCAGGCAATCAAGCGCGTTCGTAACGAGATGGGGCTGAAAAACGTTGAAATCATGATCCCGTTCGTTCGTACACCGAGCGAAGCGGCATCGGTTATCGACTTACTTGCTAAGTTCGACCTACGCCGTGGCGACCAAGGTCTAAAAGTCATCATGATGTGTGAACTGCCATCAAATGCCGTACTTGCTGACGAATTTTTGAAGTACTTCGATGGCTTCTCTATCGGTTCAAACGACATGACTCAGCTTACACTTGGTCTTGACCGTGACTCTGGCGATGTTGCACACCTATTCGATGAGCGTAACCCAGCGGTGAAAGCCATGCTACAAATGGCGATCGATGCGGCCACTAAAGCAGGCAAATACGTTGGTATCTGTGGTCAAGGTCCATCAGACCACGATGACCTTGCAGAATGGTTGATGGAACAAGGCATCAGCTCTGTGTCATTGAACCCAGATACGGTTATCGATACCTGGCTGAAGCTAGGTAAAGTGAGCAAATAAGCCACTCTACTCTGTCGATAATATGGCCCTCAAGCTCCTGAGTTTGAGGGCTTTTTACTTTGTCTTAATTATGTCAAACCTACGTGAGTTCGTGACAGCAATCCCAACCCAATAAGCTGATCAATTCTCCCTGTTAAAATTTTCACCTAGAATAAAAGGATATGATTTCATAAAAGAACGGACCTATGAAAAAGCCTCTTGCTCTCATTACCGCATTAACGCTTCTTGCTTCTCCCGCTTATGCAGACTGGGATGACATTTCCAACAGCCTTTCAGACCTAGGAGATGCCGTCTCTGACACCGCTAAAGAAACTTGGGACAGCACCAAAGCCTTCTCCAAACAAGCTTGGGAGGACTTCACCAATTGGTCAGAAGATGCGATTAACACCGCTGGCGAGTGGACCGACGCAAGCATTGAAACCAGTAAAGGTTGGATCGATGAAGCGGACAAGAAGATCACCGAACTGATGGAAGGCGATACACCTCAAGAAGCACGCCAAGCGATTGATCTTATGGCGGATAGCACACTTCTCAAACTGTTCAATGAAGAGCCTAAAGCCAAAGCACTGTACGACAAGGCATACGGCTACGCGGTTTTTGATTCACGCAAACTATCGCTGATGTTCCATACCAACTCGGGCTCTGGGGTTGCGGTCAACAAGTCCACAGATCAACGTACTTATATGAATATGTTTGGTGCGGGTGTCGCCCTTGGCGTTGGTGGTAAGTTCTACCAACAGGTCGTACTGTTTGAAAAAGAAAAAGACTTTAACACCTTTGTCGAAGAAGGTTGGGAAGCATCAAGCGAAGCTTCTTTAGTCGCTGGTGAGGACGGCGAAGAAATGACAGCGCAATTCAACAGCGGCGTAGCAGTATATCAGCTAAACACCACAGGGTTATTAGTTGATGCAAACGTTTCTGGCTCAAAATACTGGGTGAATAAAGAGCTAACCGATTCACAGTAATCTCTGAGTGACAATGACTTATTGATGGGGAGCACAACGCTCCCCTTTCTGATCACTTTGGGATATCAGCCTATTGCGTTATGCTTACCCCAACCTTTATCGAACTCCCGAATCACCATGCCCAGCGACGCATTCAACACTCAGCTTGCAGAAACAATATCTGCCCTTAACTCACCAAGATTTACGCCTAAACTCATGCGCGTGATAGCTTCACTACTGAGTTTTGATTGCGCAGTGATCCTCGGCTACCGCGAAGGCAAACACCCTATCTATCTGTATGATTCGATTGAAAATGAACGCGAGCTACTGTTCCAGCGTTATCTCACGACTTCTTTTCAAAATGACCCGTTTTATCAAAAACTTAACGCTAACAAAGAACAAGGTATCTTTACGCTCAAAGACGTGGTGAGAAAAGATGTCGCGCGCAACGATCTCGATTATCAAGCCTACTGCGAGCAGTTCTACCATCAAACTGGCTGGAAAGATGAAATCAGCATGTTGGTCGAAATCGAACCGACACGTTGGGTGATGTTCTACTTCGGTTTTATGCAGGACGATAAGCGCTTCACCAAGCCTCAAGTAGCCAAGCTCAAATCTTACTTCGCCATTATTCAGTCTTTGTGCCGACAGCACTGGAAACAAACCGAGTTTACGCTCGCCGAGCCAGTTTTCAGTCCTACCACCTACTCGGGACAAATGCGTACTGCAATTGAATCCGCTCTGGCATCTTTTGGCGAAACTGTCCTCACTAATCGAGAACAAGAAATTGCCGCATTAATCGCGCAAGGCTATGACAGCAAAGAGATTGCAACGCAGCTAGATGTCGTAGAAGGCACAGTCAAGAATCACCGTAAACGCATTTACGCACAACTGAATGTGGCGTCTTTAAGCGAGTTCTTTCAGTTGTTTCTCAACCACCTGATCACTCAATCAAGATAACAAACTGTCCCTTTAGGGATATATCTCGATTCCGCATCGCCTTTTAATCTGAATACAACCGAACCAGATAAAGATAAGACGATGACACTGATTGAAGATTTACAAACTCGCGGCTTGATTGCCCAAGCGAGTGATTTAGACCAAGTTCAACAACTGCTTTCTGAGCCACAAACCTTGTACTGCGGCTTCGATCCAACCGCAGGTAGCTTGCACATCGGTCACCTTGTTCCACTTATTATGCTCAAACGCTTTCAAGATGCAGGACACCAAGCCATCGCCCTGATTGGTGGGGCAACGGGTATGATCGGCGATCCAAGTTTTAAAGCTACAGAGCGCAGCTTAAACTCAGAAGAAACCGTAACAGGCTGGGTAAAAGATCTGTCGAACCAAATTCAACAATTGATGAATAACCAAGTCAGCAAGCCAATGATCATGGTAAACAACGCAGATTGGGTGAAGCAAATTAACGTGATCGACTTCTTCCGCGATGTGGGTAAACACTTCTCCGTGAATACCATGATCAGCCGAGAGTCGGTTAAGCAACGCTTACAACGCCCAGACCAAGGGATTTCATTCACCGAGTTCAGTTACGCACTGCTGCAATCTTACGACTTTGCAGAATTAAACCGTCAGTACGACTGTCGCTTACAAATCGGTGGTAACGACCAGTGGGGCAACATTGTTAGCGGTATTGACCTTACTCGCCGTCAAAATGGTGAACAAGTATTTGGCTTAACCTTACCTTTGATCACCAAATCCGATGGCACTAAATTTGGTAAAACCGAAGGAGGTGCAGTGTGGCTGGATCCAAGTAAAACCTCGCCTTACGCCTTCTACCAATTCTGGTTATCCGCGGAAGATGCCGATGTTTACCACTTCCTACGCTACTACACCTTTTTGAGTTGCGATGAGATTGCAGCGATTGAAACACAAGACAAAGAGAGCAAAGGCAAACCGCAAGCACAGCGTATCTTAGCGGAACAAATGACAAGCTTTGTTCATGGCGAAAAAGGATTAGCAAGTGCAGAACGAATCACTCAAGCGCTATTTAGCGGTGATGTGCAGCAATTGAGCTTGAGCGAGCTAAAACAGTTGGAACTCGATGGCTTACCGAGCATGCAAAGTGCTGAGCAAGACTTGGTTGAGCTTCTGGTTGAATCCGGTCTAGCCAGCTCAAAACGCGTTGCTCGTGAGCTAATTGGCAACAACGCCATCAGTGTGAACGGCGAAAAAATCGATACAGAAAAACCAAGCTTGAACTTCCCACTGTTCGACCAGTACTGGTTGCTTCAACGCGGTAAAAAGCACTTCTGCTTGGTGAAGCGTCTCGAAGGTTAATCGCTCACACTAACTACCGATAATCTAGCTAACTTAACTAAAACGCGAGCCAAAGTGCTCGCGTTTTAGTTTTCCTATTTTGTGAAGCTAAGAGCTAACTTGAGCGCAGATGCCCGCTATAGTGTTGTTCTTCAAAAACAACAACATGACCAAAACCATGATCAGACACATTCTACTCATCAAATTTAAAGCTTCTGCCACCAGCGAAAAAATTCAACAATTACGAGAGCTATTCGAAACCATGCCAGCGAAAGTAGAAGGCGTAAACGACGTTGAGTGGGGCTTAAACAACAGCCCAGAAGGAAAGAACAAAGACTACACGCACGCCGTGATGATGACATTTGCTGATGAAGTAGGTCGTCAGAATTATCTGCCTCACCCTGAGCACGACGCCTTGAAAGAAGTATTTAGACCTCTGCTTGAAGACATCATCGTATTCGATTATGAGATTTAGTATCGGCTATTCATTCCAAATCGGTGGGACATATCATCATCCATACGTCCTCCCTTCCAGCCGCCAGAGCCCAATAAATTCAACACATCTTGCGCGTTGTAGTCACCACCTTCGAAAAAATCATTGGCGACATCAGTGCGCAGAGACTGAATTTCAGCAGCTTCTTCTGAGTTAAGCGCTTCAGGGTTAGCATAAAGCGCTAAAGCAATGTGTTGTTGGCGCTTACTTAACTCAGTTGTACTGCTCTGAACTTGACCAATAGAAAAGTAGTCACGACTGCCATAGCCCTTTATTAGCCTTGCAGACAGTAATTTAATGACCTTTTTGATTCGACGGCGTTGGATAACTCTCAGCACATTAATTCCCTATTTCTATTTGATGACAAGTGACGGTTATCAAAAGTCGCGTTATGTTTTGTGCATAACCTTGTGATGCTTTAGAGTGTCACGGTTTAATACAGTGTTCAATAAGCATGGAGCGCCAGAGTGAAAATTGACGATCTCAAACTGTTCATTAAGGTGGTGGAGTTAGGTAGCTTTACCGCCGCAGCCAATGCGCTGGACCTACCACGTGCGAATGTAAGCCGGCGAATTGGAGAGTTAGAACAATCTCTTGGTGCACAGCTATTTCATCGAACAACACGCAGTTTATCGCTCACCAACAACGGCGAGGCATATTACGAGAATCTGCAAAAAGCACTCACTATGCTCGACTCTGCAAATGAGCAAGTCAGTAACGATACCAATGAGGTCCGCGGTCGAATCAAGCTCGGTTTATTACCTGAAACCGATGAACTAGTGCGCCCTATTCTGTTCGACTTTCACGATCAATACCCTCATGTTGAGTTAGATATTCGTAATATCAACAACGGCTTTCATGATATGTTCCAACAAGGCTTGGATATTGCCTTTCACGGTGGTGCACTATTCGACTCAGATATTGTGGCACGCAAACTGCTGACGCTCGACCGATGCTTGGTCGCCTCCCCGAGCTACCTACAAACCCATGGAACGCCGGAAACGCTAGAGCAATTAAAAACGCATCAATGCGTGTGCTTCCGTTGGCCAAATGGCGACATTGATAATGTCTGGCACTTTCAAGAACAAAGCGTACAACTCAGTCCCAAGCTTATCTCGAACAACATCGGTTTTATTAAAAACGCCACCATCTTAGATCGCGGCATTACTTTTATGCCTAAACTACTCGTAAAACGTGAATTAGAATCGGGCACTTTGGTCCAGTTATTGTCACAGTATTCGGTAACAGAAGAGTCTGGCTGGCTACTCTACCCTCAACCTAAAACCCTAAGCCAAGCGAGTCGATTACTTATTGAGCATCTAATTAAAGAAATCCCCAAATTGGTTTAGATACATTATTGTCTCATTTTTTGAGACAGTGAGTCTCAAAGTCGAGTAATTATCTGAACAGCGTTCGATTGTATGATGGCACCAAAATTAGGGAGCCATCTTATGAACCGTCTATTCAAAACCACAGCGTTAAGTGCAGCGACACTCGCGCTGCTTGGTTGTAACCAAAACCAAACCACATTCGCCGAACCTGAATCTCCTCGACCAATACAAGTCGTCGAAGTAAAGGACAGCAACTCCGCCTCAAGCAAATCATTTAGCGGCATTGTTCACGCCAAAGAAAGTGCTTCTCTTTCTTTTCGTGTACCAGGCACGGTAGAAAGCGTTTTGGTGAAGAAAGGCGATCATGTCGAGAAAGGGCAAGTCATTGCTACGCTTGACCCACACGATTATCAAGTCTCATTAGAAGAGCTACAAGCTCGTATGCTGGAGGCAAAGTCCGCACATAAACTGGCGAAAGCGGAGCTTAAGCGCGTTAAGCAAGCAACTGACGATAATGCCATTGCTAGCGTTAATTTAGACCGTGCCATCAGCGGTTATGAACGTAGTCTATCCGCTGTCAAAGTGGTAGAAAAAAACATCCAGCGAGCGGAAGACGCACTGACTTACACCACATTACGCGCACCATTTTCTGGCAACATTGGTGAAGTCCGTATTGATGCTTTCGAACAAACCCTGCCTGGCGTGAGCGTGGCTACGATTCAGCAAGATGGGCAATGGGAAGTGGATATCAATGTGCCAGAAAATATGGTTCGACAGTTTAACCTTGGTCAATCTGCAGCACTTTCTTGGTACGGTGCTGAGCAAACCTACAGTGCAAAAGTCGCCGAGATTGCTCCGAAAAAGCATTTAATCAAGCAAACTTATCCTGTCACGCTAGCGATCGATTCTATTTCTAAAAACTTGTTCAATGGTAAAGCGGTTACGGTAACGACTTCGTTCCAGCCGAATCAATCAAGCCACTGCTTCCCATACTCTGCCATTTTGGGCGAAAAAAAGACCCTACACGTCAACGTGGTGCGAGATGCTGTCGTACACAGTGAACCCGTTAACTTGCAATCCATCGATTCTCATCAAGCTTGTGTTTCCGGCGATTTCCAACAAGGTGACTATGTCGTTATCAGCGGAACTCACTATCTCAAACCAGGCGATAACACGCCAAACCTAACCATCAAAACGCTATAGGTTCAAACCATGATCAATTTAGCCGAATTCGCGATAAGACAGCGTACTTTCGTGTTGTTCTTCATCGCCTTAAGTGTGGTGGCGGGTATTTACTCCTACTTCGACCTAGGGAAATTAGAAGACCCAAGCTTTACCGTTAAAACCGCTGTCGTGGTGACCTTGTATCCGGGAGCATCGGCTCAAGAAGTCGAACAGCAAGTGACCGATACTATTGAGACTAAGCTGCAGGAAATGGCAGAACTGAACCGATTACGTTCATTGTCTCGTCCTGGAATGTCGATGGTATTTGTCGATTTGAAAGAGAGTCTCAACTCAAAAGCGTTGCCTCAGCAATGGGACTTACTGCGACGTAAAGTGAATGACGTGAAGCTACAACTGCCTTCTACGGCACAAATCAGCATAGTGCAAGATGAGTTTTCTGAAGTGTACGGCATGCTTTTCTCTATCCACAGTGAAGACGCAGCACCAGAAGAATTACGTCGTTATGCAGAAGAGCTTCAGCGCCAAATTAAGGCAGTAAAAGGCATCAAAAAGATCGAACTTCACGGCGTACAGCCGCGTGTCGTGCACATCGATATGCCTGATGAACGTTTAGCACAATACGGCTTATCTGTTGCGCAAGTGTGGAACCAGCTCAGCACACAAAACATGACCTTTGAAGCGGGGAAATTCGATGCAGGAACCGAGCGTATTCGCATCACGCAAACCAGCGAGTTTCAATCACTAGACGATATTCGCAACTTGGTAATCAAAGGTGGCGTAAGTGAACTAGGCACAGGTCTAATTCGCTTAGGTGACATCGCCGAAGTGAGTATGGGATACCAAACTCCCGCGCTGACAGAAAGTCGATTTAATGGTGAACCGGCCGTGACTTTGGCGGTGAGTCCTGTTGAAGGCATTAACGTTGTGTCATTGGGCGATACCATTCGTGACATTATCCATAACTACGAGCAAACATTGCCGCTCGGCGTCGATATTTCTACCGTCGCTTATCAGCCAGAGGAAGTACAAAAAGCCATTGATGACTTCGTGGGCAACCTACTGGAAAGTGTCGGTATCGTATTCGTGGTGCTGCTGGTCTTCATGGGTTTTAAAAGCGCAACGATTGTTGGCTCAAGCTTGTTGCTAACAATCTTGCTCACGTTGATTTACATGAACATCGCGGGAATTGATTTGCATCGTGTCTCGCTAGGTACCTTCATCCTTGCGCTAGGCATGTTGGTAGATAATGCCATCGTGATCACTGACATGATGATCGTGAAGCTGAGCAAAGGCATTGAGCGCACTCGTGCTGCTATTGATTCAGTCAAGGAAACGGCGGTACCACTACTTGGTGCCACCATCATCGCCATCATGGGTGCAAGCCCAGTATTGTTTTCGAAAACCGACTCGGCTGAATTTGCCGGTTCAGTATTCTACATTGTTGCTTCATCGCTGCTGCTGTCTTGGCTGGTTGCCATGACCTTCACCGTATTGATGTGTTGGATGTTCATCAAACCAACACCCGCGGATGAAGATGCCAAACCAAGTCGATACAAGCAATTAGTGTTTTGGACAGTCGACAATCCGATGAAAGCACTGACGGCATTGATTCCGCTGATTTTAGTGACTGCATTTGCCGTGCCCTATGTAGCGGTAAACTTCATCCCACAATCGGATCGCCCTATCGTGTTCCTAGATTACTGGCTACCAAATGGCGCCAAGATTGAACAAACCTCAGCAGACATGCACAAAGTCGAACAGTGGCTGCTCAAGCAACCTGAAGTAGAAAGTATTTCTAGCTACATGGGCGCAAGTGCACCTCGATTCTCTGTGACTGTAGAACCCGAACCATTTGATCCCGCATATGGTCAGATTTTAATTAATACCAAGGATTACGCAGGCATCAGCCAACTTGTTGAGCGTGGTGATAAATGGCTGCAGAACACATTCCCGGACGCAGAGCCCCGCTTTAGAGCGCTGAAGCTCGCAACCTCGGACAAATACGCAGTCGAAGCTCGCTTCTCAGGTCCAGATGAAGTAGTACTGCATCAGCTAGCGGATCAAGCAAAAGCCATTTTTGCTACTCATCCTGATGCAAAATACGTTCGTGATGACTGGCGCCAAGAGAGCAAAGTTCTCAAACCCATCATCAATCAAGACAAAATGCGTCAAGCTGGTATCAACCGTGCGGACATCGCCTTTGCTTTGAAACGCGCTTCTGACGGCATGCCTTTGGGACAGATGAATCTCAATGATGAGCTCATTCCAATTCAACTGCGTGGCACTTCTCAAAACATGGCGTCACTGGAAACATTACCTGTACGTTCACTACTGGGCATGCACAGCGTACCTCTTGGTCAGGTGGTTGATGGCTTTGAGTTAGTACCAGAAGAGAGCATGATTTGGCGTCGTAACCGAGTAAAAACCATCACTGCGCAAGCGGGTGTCGCACGTCACTCGACACCTGCGACAGTAAGAAATGCTGTGAAAGATCAGATTGAAGCCATTCACCTTCCTGCGGGCTACAGCTTGGAATGGGGTGGAGAGTTCTACGACGAGCACAAAGCTGTTACGGATATCTTCAAGCAATTACCGAAAGCGATGTTAATTATGGTGATCATTTTAGTCGCGATGTTTAACGGCTTTAAACAACCAATCATCATTTTTGCGACTTTGCCATTGGCCGCAACGGGCGCAACCTTTGCTTTGCTTGGCTTTGATAAACCATTCGGTTTTATGGCATTGATTGGTGCGGTAACGCTGACTGGGATGATCATTAAAAATGGCATTGTATTGATGGATCAAATCGAACTAGAGCGAGCAAATGGACGCGCATTAGTCGATGCCATTAAGGAGGCTACCGTCAACCGAACGATGGCGATTTCTATGGGGGCATTAACAACAGCCCTTGGAATGATTCCGCTGCTGTCAGACCTATTGTTCGACCAAATGGCAGCAACTATTATCGGTGGCTTGGCAGCAGCGACAGTATTGTCATTGTTCATCATGCCGGCACTGTATCGCTTGGCATACAAAGAAAAGCCACAAACAACCCACACTGACGCCAAACTGAAGGAGGCGTAATCATGAAAAAGTTCGTTCTTGCGCCACTTGTATTGGCAATGAGTTTATCCGGTTGCGCTGTTGGTCCCGACTACCAAGCGCCAACCACAAGTATGGCTGAAACCTATCTTCATGCTGAGCAAAGCAACGTCAGCCAGGTTAGCGAAAAAGAAGCCTTTTGGTGGACGGAATTTAATGATCCGACGCTGAACGATTTAGTCCTTGATATGCAAAGCCAAAACATCCCGTTACGAGTGGCAGCAGAGCGCATCAAGATGGCTGAGAACTACAAAACCGTTGTAGAGTCATTCAAAGTACCAACCGTTAATATTGGCGCGGGTTACTTCAACTACCAACTGAGCAAAAATGATTCTCTGCTGGGTCCTGCACTCAACCCGATTGGTGATTCAGCAGCAGGTTTACCGCCGCAGATTGGCAACACGACACTATTAGATAATCAACATGATGGCGTTTTTGCTGGTGCAAGCATCGCATGGGAAGTGGACTTATTTGGGCGTCTTGAGCGTCAATCTAATGCGGCAAAGATTCGTGTAGAACAAGCTGAAATCTATCAGAGTGGGCTCACCACATTGCTCACCGCTGATTTGATCCACAACTACTTACAATATCAAGGTGCAACAGAACGTCTCGCGTTGGCAACATCCAACCTAGAGGACCAACAAAAAACCATGGATTTGGTCGAAAAGGTGGTTCGCAGTGGTTACGGTTCCGAGCTCGATTTAGCCCAAGCTAAAGCAACATTGGCAGCAATGGAATCCATCATCCCTCAATTGGAAATCGCACAACAAGCGCACAAGCATCGCATTGCGGTACTACTTGGTGAGCCTTTATCGAAAGTCGAGATACGACTCGCTCAGTCACAAACAGTACCTACCATGCAAAACGTGGTGCCGATTGGGCTGCCTTCTGACTTGTTGCAGCGTCGACCAGATATCCGCATTGCGGAACGTGAAATGGCTGCCATCAATGAAGAACTCGCAGCCAGTGTGGCCAATCAATATCCGAAGTTCTTCTTAACAGGGGCGCCAGGTGTTTCTGCGTCTAGCTTTGATGACTTATTCAGTAGTGATTCATTTGGCTGGGTAGGCTCAGCAGGTATCAGTTGGAATGTATTTGACGGAGGTCGTGGTGAAGCGTTAGAGAAAATCAACCAAGCTCGTTTTGAATCCGCCACCTTGGCTTACCAACACGCCGTTGATTCCGCATTTACAGAAGTAGACTCGACCCTATTTGCTTACGGAAGAAGCCAAGAGAACCAACGCCGAATTGAAGAAGCGCTGGAGGCAACGGACAACGCGGTTAGCAAAGCGAAATCACTCTATCGCGCAGGTTTAATCGATCACTTATCCGTCCTTGATGCACAGCGACAAAAACGCATGATGCAAGACCGTCAGCTTGCTGCCAAATTGCAAACGGCACAAGTTACCGTCGCACTCTATAAATCATTAGGCGGTGACTGGGCGTTGGAACAACCACCAAAACAAGACGGTAAGTAACGCGTTTTTGTAAAAACGGTTTTGGGGAGAGGATCAGATTCATCTGAGACCTCGAATCTGCCCTCTCCTCTTTTTTATATAAAGTCGCGCATTGATACGCATTTCCTATAGTTAAAAGGATTGAAATCAGAGAGTAAGGAAGGAACTCCCTCATGATGACACTAATTTTTGTACTATTGTTAATCGCGATGCTCAGTGCATTTTTAGGCAAGAAAGCGATGGGTTATGCCTTCTTTGCTTCCTCCGTGATCATTGGGCTGTATTGGTTCAACCACCATGCAACCGACCCTCTAGCTATTTTGTTGTAGGGGGCGTTGATATGAATCGCAACTATTTGGCTTTACTCAATACCCTCGGATTACTCGGCATGACCGCCGTGTTGTTAATTGGTTTTGTTCTGCAATTTGTACTCAATGAACTGCCTTGCCCATTGTGTCTGTTACAACGCATTGGCTTTGTCATGATCATGTTCGGCTTTCTACTGAATGTGGTTTACGGTCCGCACGCTCGACATTATGGCGTGGTTCTAATTGGCGCACTTTATGGAGTAGCCACATCGCTAAGACAAGTCTCACTGCATGTCATTCCGGGAACGCCTGGTTATGGTAGCCCTATCTTAGGTATGCATTATTACACTTGGGCGTTTGTCTTGTTCGTCGCGACTATATTTGCGGTGGCGGTCATCCTTATGCTCACCAGTAAAGAAGAGTCACCGGAACCTTACCAAATGAGCAACCTTGGTCGAATTGCTTGCCTGTTGGCTATCTCCGTTGTCGCACTTAATGCCATCGGTACATTTGCCGAGTGTGGTCCATACCAATGCCCTGATAACCCAGAAAGCTACTGGCTATTTAATTAGGGGCTTTTTGAGCTGATTCGACGAGGAGTCATGCATAGGTTAACGCAGCCTTGTATCACTCCTCTTTTCTATCTGTCATGGGAATACCATACTCAGAGTAATCCGACTTGGTTCAAATTCATTAGTATGCAACTGGATGTCATTCAAACATGTCAGTATGTTTAGAGGTAAACGTACCGATTAATTCTCTCATCATGTTTTATTAGAACAGGAGTGGTTATGAACTTTGTCGACGGTGTATTACAAGTCGAATCCTTTCTCGCGGTGACTCTTGGAATCATCGTTTTATTCTTAGGTAGGCGATTAACGCAAGCGAGTACTTTCCTCAAAGAATTCAGTATTCCAGAACCGGTTTCTGGCGGTATTTTGGTGTCCGTACTGTTTGCGGTGATTCATTACGTTACCCAAATTGATGTCCAATTCGATCTCGCGACTCGTGACCTACTCTTAGTGTATTTCTTTACCACCATCGGCATTAACGCAAGCTTGCAAGATCTGTTTAAAGGGGGAAAGCCTTTATTAATTCTGCTTTCGGTCACCATCGGCTATATGTTGATTCAAAACCTTACTGGTATCGGAATCGCCACCATGCTCGGTCAACCAGAAGCGGTTGGCTTGCTAAGTGGCACAGTCTCATTAATTGGTGGGCATGGCACTGCTATCGCTTGGTCACCAAGAATTGCAGAAATTTTTGACCTAAATACCGCCATGGAAATCGGTATCGCTAGCGCGACATTCGGTTTGATCTTAGCAAGCTTAATGGGAGGACCTATTGCTAAGTACCTGATCAACAAACACAACCTCAAACCCGCGAAAGTTGAAGAGATGGATGTCGGTACCGCGCAAGATGAGCCTCAACCCTCGATCAATGCCTATGACTTTTTAGACGCGATGTTAGCGATTCATGTATGTATTATCTTAGGTGCAATCTTGAATGAAGGCGCCAGCAGTTTAGGGTTAGAGCTGCCATTGTTCGTAACTTGTCTGTTTGCTGGTATTCTTATTTCTAACCTGATTCCTGCTTCTTACCCGCGCCTAACAGGAACGCGCTGGCCGGCTAGAAAACCCGCGGTTGCATTGATCGCAGATATGGCGTTAGGAGCATTTTTGGCGATGTCACTGATGAGTATGCAACTATGGGCTTTGGTGGATTTGGCAGGACCGATTTTCATCATTCTTGGCGCACAGTTTCTTGTCGCTATTTGTATCGCGATTTTTGTCGTTTTCCCTTTGATGGGAAAAAACTACGATGCGGCGGTGGTTTGTTCTGGTTTTGGTGGAATTTCTCTTGGTTCCACTCCAACGGCGATGGCAAATATGTCGGCAGTCGCACAGAAGTACGGTAACTCTCACCAAGCATTTATCATCGTGCCTTTAGTCTGTGCGTTTTTTATCGACTTAGCCAACGCACTGATCATTCCATACTTCATCAATTGGATTGGATAATTAAAACGCCATCTGGTTAAAAAGAGGACACTTCGGTGTTCTCTTGCTTTATTCAAGCAAATATTGCTACCACTTCCCCCCTCACTAAGTTGTATAATGTTGACCTTGAAATATTTTGTTACGAACTCTGTAACTCTTGAGATGAACATGAACAGCAGCAGATGGGTAGGCCTTTCAATTGGCACCCTCTTTTTAATCGGAACCCTTATTCTTTTTGGTTCGACCGTACACGCCTCTTGGTACAAGATCCCAATGGAAGCCGTGAATGGCATTGCTTTTACCCTGTCATTCGGCTTAGGGCTGAATCACTTGTTTGCCTACATTTCTGCGTTTATTACCCTTGCAGCCTTATTCTATCTTGGTTATGCAATAGGTTACCGTATCCACCAAAAACTCAAGTAGACATCTCAAACTTAAGACTCATTTTCATCACCCCGCATAGTACTTAAGTACTAGTTTTTCCTCAATAATTTACCGGTTAACGCACTTTTTACGCGGACATATTGAGATCGGAGCATTTTCCCGAAAACCGTATAGTTTTATGCAACCCCGCCTCATAGAATAGTTTATAAAAACGGCAGTAGGTATCGAGCAACTATATGAAATGCAGTGTCGCTTGCAGACGAGAAAAACGCCCGAAAAAGCATATGCGCCTCGCATTTCCTTATTTATGCGGGGCTGGTTCTATGTTTCTCTCGTCCTCCATCCACACTCAACCCATACAGAATCCTCTCTCTGACTGCCCATTATTTGCTGTTCCTTTGAGACATAACTATGGACAGAACGCAGTTCACCAAAATTTTTACGCGCTACTATATGCGCTCCACAAGTCTTGGGATTCTTATCACCTTAGTCGCTTGTGCAATCAGAGGGGTTGATTATGTTGTATACCTTCCTTATATATTTTCCGCGATGGTCTGTTTTGCCTACCTTTGGGTGGGCAAATCATTTGCACTCGAGCAAAAGCATCAGTCTGTTGTCATCGCTCTGATCCTCGGCTACACCCTCACTTTTTACCTGTATTACTTCTTAGGCGGGCACTTTCTCTTCTCTTCGTTAGTCACCGTGAATCTCCTTTTAACCCTGATTGAGTTTGGCGTATTTTGGTCGGCACTCACATATGTCTTATCAATGGCAATCTGCTTTAACATTGATTTGATAACCGCAGGTAATTACCTGTTTAAACTACAGGGTTTAAGTGAGTTCTCCATTCGGAGCACGTTTCTTTACTTGTTCAATCTCTTTATTTACCAAGGCTTGCGCTCCATCGAGTGCTATTGGTTTAGCGCCTGGCAAACGCAATATGAACAAGTTGAAAAACTAGAAAGACTGCTCGAGATTGACGAGCTAACAGGGTGTTATTCCCGATTCAAAGGCAATCAGTTGATCGAACAACAGATACAACGAGCTCAACCGTTTACTCTGTTATATATCGACTTAGATGGCTTTAAATCGGTGAATGACGAATTCGGTCATGACGCCGGAGACAAAGTACTACAAATCACCGCCCAGCGTATTTTAAACCTACTCAGTGGTGGTCAGTTCGCAACAAGGATAGGTGGTGATGAGTTTATTGTTTGCCTCCCTGAGCTAGAAAGTACAAAGGACTTAGAACAATTTCAGTCTTCGCTACACCAAGCGTGTAGCGCACCTATTTTTATCCATTTTCAAAACGTTCACATCGGTTTGAGTGTTGGTATTGCACGTTTCCCTTATGAGGGCAATAGCAGCGATTCCTTAATCCAGCACGCAGACCAAATGATGTATCTCACTAAAAGATCAAGAACATAGATTTGCGACTCATACCGAGTCGTTTCAAGCAATCAAAAATATAATGAGTTCAGGACGTAGATATATGGTTAGCAAGTTAGAATTTTCGCATGCTGTTGCAACAATTCGAAAGGAGAGAGGTTTAACTCAAGGTCAGTTGGCAGACGAGTTAGCACGGAGTTACAGTGCTTTTGAAAGCTTAAATCAACCTACATTAAGTCAATGGGAAAGCGGAAAAGTCACACCGAGTTTATTAAAAAGGCTCGCCTTCTCTCATTATATTGGTGAGCAATATCAATATACCTCAAGCGAGTATAAGCGCGTTAAAGCCTCGCAAAGTAAAAACATTTATTTAAGCTTTAAAGACATTGTTTATGAGTATCAAGTCACCGATGTAAAGAGTTGCTCACTCAATCAAATAAGCGCGTCGGAGTATCAACAAATTGATGCAGTCCACAAGCAGTTAATCACCCCAGGCGGTATGGCAGATACGCTCAATCAATTTGATGAATCTTCAAGTAAGGTACGCCTGTATTACTGTAAAGGCATGTTAGTCGGACACCTTATTTATCAAGAGCTGAGGTCTGAATTTAGGATTCTAAGCTTATGGCATTTGGGGCGCTCTATCCTGAAGTTTTTAGTCACCGATATCATCCAAGTCATGGGGAATGCGGTTGTCCACTTTCCGGTTCATGAACCCGTGGTAAAGCAACTTTTATTCGACATTTTTATACGGGATTTCTATCACCATCGGCGAGTCACGTACTTCAAAGCACCCGCCACTCAAATATTTGAAAACCCAATGGTTAAACACTGCTTCGATGGATTCTTAGATCTTGTTTTGTATCGCTTCCATCAAGTAGGAAATGAATTTATGCAGTCTCGACAGGAGGCCCACTAATGATGAATAACAATCCAACCACCAACACCATCTTATTATTCACTTGCAACAACATTCAAGGAAGAGGCTTACAGACGACAATCGAACAACAGCTTGGTCAACCAGTCCTCTTGGCTAAAGGATCAAGTACTGATCTTCCTGTTTATCGCGATGAACACTATGTTGCTATTGTCGACAGTTCACTGCCAGATCTCTCTGGGGTTAAAGTCGTGCTCAACGAGCTCGATCACGTTGATGCGACCGTTTTGGTTAATGCCGAACCTAATTTGGGCATCGAGAGTCTGCTCTCTTGGTCGAACTTAAAAGGTCTGTTTTACTTCGATGAAGATTTTGACAAGGTGATTCGAGGATTAAAAGGTGTTGTGAATGGTGAAAACTGGCTCTCACGCGACATACTCAATCGTTTAGTGAGCTATCTTGTAAACTTAAACCACTCGGTTGCTGAGCTCGACACGAAACTCGAAATTGAGCTAACTCGACGTGAAATGCAAGTACTTACAGCGCTTTGCCAAGGAGGTTCTAACCTCGATATCGCCGACTCGTTGTTTGTAAGTGAGCACACTGTGAAGTCGCACCTCTACAGTATCTTTCGCAAACTTGAAGTGAAGAATCGAATGCAGGCGATCACTTGGGCAAAACGAAACCTGTTCTAAATCAAGCCGTTCTCAGGCTAAGAAATCAAAAGGGAGCACGGAAGCCCCCTTTCAAAAGTGCTTTCCGTTATTGCATTAAGTGGTAAACACGCAGAGACTCTGCCATTGCCGCCCAATCGTCACCCAAGAATGTTAACGTAACGGGCTGGTTTGCCAATAAAGTGATGCTTGAATCTTCAAAGCGCCCAGCCGTATCACACTCCAAATGAACAAAAAACGCCGCTTTATTTGCCCGTAGGGTCACTTGGTTTGCTTCAATCGTTACTTCAATATTTGCTTTAACCATAGGTAGCGTCTTAAGTTCATGAGTACTAAACCAGGTATTGTTGATCCGTTCATCACCCACCTGCGCTTCCACATACAAGAACCCTGATTTCAGGTCGCCCAAACCAACTAAGTCAACCTGCTCATCTAAAGACCAAATGACAGTATTGCTATCATTCGTCACCGTTTTCTCTATCTGCCAAGTTTTCTCAATTTCGCCTTGCCAATTAACCCAATGAAGTTGAATATCCGCACTAACTGGTATTTTGGCATCGTTGAGCAGATGCAGACTCAAGTTGCCTGTGTGCTCCGAGAACACGAAATACTGAGGTGCAAAAAAGCGTTTCGCATGGTAATGCAACTGCTTCCAACGACCACTGTATTCGATGCTAGACCATGAACTCACAGACCAGTTGTCATTAAGTTGCCAATACAACATGCCACGACATATCGGTGCGATGGCTCGCCAATGGTCACACGCAGTTTTGATAGCCATCGCTTGCTGCACTTGGCTAAGGTACAACATTTGCTCAAAGCCGCTAGGAAAACGGAAATATCGGGTGAACATCTCAGTAATGATGCTGTTACCACGTGGGTTCTTTTGGTGCTGCTCAAAGGTAGGTGACGTAACGTTCCAGTCTTGTTCCGGTACAAACTGTTTTGCTTCCGCAAACGAAGGCCAAGATTGGAAACCAAATTCTGAGCAAAAGCGAGGATTAATGTTTAGGTAGGCATTAAATGATTTTCCTGAATGCCACACATCCCAAAAATGCATGTCACCTTTACTGTCATCATGCCAAGCATCTCCGAAGTCCAGTTCACCATTACAAGGAGAGCTAGGCCAAAAACGACGAGATTCGTCTAACTGTCCGATCACCTGCTCTATCATGCGGTTGAGACGGTCATAGTTCACCGTATATTTCACTTTGTTATGCTTGGATTCGTCATACCAGCCAATAGCTCCAATAACTTCATTGTCGCCACACCATAACGCAATAGATGGATGTTCTTTTAAGCGTGGAATTTGGAAACGCAGTTCTTGTTCAACTTCTTTTAAGAAGTCATCGCTAGAAGGGTAAAGCGAACAAGCAAACATCATGTCTTGCCAAACTAACAGCCCCAGTTCATCACACAAGTCATAGAAGGTTTCACTCTCATACTGCCCACCACCCCAGACACGAATCATGTTCATGTTGGCATCAACGGCACTTTGTAAAAGCGTTCGGTAGCGGGTTTGGCACTCACGCCCCGGCATGGCATCGATCGGAATCCAGTTCGCCCCCTTAGCATTAATCGGAGTGCCATTAATGATGAATTCCATCGCCGATCCATGTTCATCAGCTTGATTATTTAAGCTCAACTCTCGTAAACCAATCTTACGGACTAGAGTTTGTTCACCAGAAGTGACTGAAATGGAATAGAGGTGCGCTTCACCATAACCTGCCGGCCACCAAAGCTTAGGTTCGCTCACAAGGAACTCACAGTGATAGTGACCACTTCCTTCGGTTTGGAGCACTTGTCGTTCACCATTAAAATTAACAATGATTTCATGACATTGATTGCCAGCCTCTACCTCTATAAGAACGTCAACCAATACACTTCCATCTGTCTGCCATTGCTGGTTTGTGGAGAAGCTTTTTAACCACACGTCCTCGACAACATCGATTTGAATCGGGTCATAGATACCCGAGACCATTAAACAAATACCCCAATCCCATCCCGAATGACATTGGGTTTTGCGGAGCAAATTCATGTGTGGAATTTGGTTGTTGCCCATTGCAGAAGGAATAGGAAACGGCAGTTTCTTTGCTCGCTCTGCGCCTTCTAAGTCTACGCGAGCAAACTCAACTCGAATCGTGTTAGTGCCTTGTTTTAAGTAAGGTTTAATATCAAGACATTGTTGGGCAAACATGTTGCTGCAAGTTAGTACTTGCTCACCATTAATGTAAAACGTCGCTAAAGTATCAACGCGAGTAAGTGTCATCCAAACTTGTTTGGCAAAGAGCACTGCGTCATCCACATCAAACTGACGTGAAATATGCCAGTCACACGTTTCAATCCAACGAACTTTCGCTTCGTTATCCGCAAAATAAGGATTAGGGATGAGCTCTGCTTGTAACAACGCAGAAACGTTGTCTCCAGGCAAAGTCATTGGAATATCGATATCTGGGTGCTGTGGTGAAGTTAACTGCCACATTCCATTGAGTTCAACATGAGCCATAGGATAAGACCTTTAATTTTTATTAGAACAGGTTGGCTCAATGTAATCCTGAGATGTCCTTGCAAGAATAAGGGAAATGTCATTTACGTATGAAATGCGGCGCACTTCACGCAAAAATCTCTACCCCAAAATCAGTAATTTGCTTCAGATTTCCATAATTAATCTGGCTCTACGGTTATATTGGTGTGCTCAACGTGCTAGTATCAGCGGCTTTTTGATCATCCTCACACTTTTCGAGCTATTCGTGTGAGGGAAATGCACGGCTTCCGAGCCCTAAAAAGCGAAGTAATTATGTCAAATATGACGAACGCCGCCTCTCATGCTCCTATTCAGGAGGCAGACTATTCTGCGATTCATCCTCCTTCCCTTCTCAAGCGTCTTGAACTCACTAACCCTGTTTTTTGGTTAAGTGGTAGCTTCCTCACTGTGTTTGTTTTGCTAGCTCTAACGAATACAGACTCTCTGACCGCAATGGTTAATGCAGGCTTTGGCTTTGCAACTCAATACTTCGGTGCCTTCTGGCAAGTATTACTCCTTCTGAATTTCCTTATTGGTTTGGCTATTGCGCTAGGTCGTACGGGTTACGTACGCTTAGGTGGTTTAGCGAGACCAGATATCGATACCTTTAAATGGCTATCAATCGTACTTTGCACCCTACTTGCTGGTGGCGGTGTATTCTGGGCTGCAGCTGAGCCTATTGCTCACTTTGTTTCTGCACCACCTTTATATGGTGAAGCCTCACCAAAAGCCTCTGCAATCAATGCGCTTTCTCAGTCTTTCATGCATTGGGGCTTCCTTGCTTGGGCTATCTTAGGTTGTCTTTCTTCTGTGGTGTTAATGCACCTTCACTACGACAAAGGTTTACCGCTTAAACCACGCACTTTGCTCTACCCTGTGTTTGGCGACAAAGCGATTCACGGTCGAATTGGTGATGTCGCAGACGCGTGCAGCATCATTGCTGTAGCCGCTGGTACTATTGGTCCTATCGGCTTCTTAGGTCTACAAATCAGCTACGCATTGAACTCTCTGTTTGGTTTGCCAGATACCTTCATTACTCAAAGCCTGGTGATTGTCGCTGCTATTCTCATGTACACTTTGTCAGCGCTAAGCGGCGTGAGCAAGGGCATTCAACTTGTTAGCCGTTACAACATTGTGCTGTCTGTAGCATTGATTGGTTACATTCTTTTCTTCGGACCAACTAGCTTTATAGTGGATGGTTACGTGCAAGGCATTGGTCGCATGGTTGATAACTTCTTCCCAATGGCGCTTTATCGTGGTGACACAGAATGGTTAAGTTGGTGGACGGTTTTCTTCTGGGGTTGGTTTATTGGTTACGGACCAATGATGGCGATTTTCATTGCTCGTATTTCACGAGGCAGAACCATTCGTCAGTTGATCCTCTCTATCAGCATCGCTGCGCCTTTGATCACCTGCTTCTGGTTCAGCATTGTTGGCGGCAGCGGCTTGGCCTTCGAGCTAGAAAACCCAGGTTTGATTTCATCAGCATTCGAAGGCTTTAACCTTCCCGCCGTTCTACTTGCCATTACCTCTGAATTGCCATTCCCAATGGTGATTTCAGTATTGTTTTTGATCCTGACTACGACTTTTATCGTAACGACTGGTGATTCAATGACTTACACCATTAGTGTCGTGATGACGGGTTCTACCGAGCCAAATGCCGTTATTCGTTCATTTTGGGGCTTGATGATGGGGGTGGTAGCAATCGCACTTATTTCTATGGGCTCAGGTGGTATCTCTGCACTGCAGTCTTTCATCGTCATTACGGCAGTACCCGTGTCTTTTATTCTGCTGCCAAGCATTTGGAAAGCACCAAGCATCGCGAACCACATGGCGAAAGAGCAAGGTTTGATTTAGTACGTTACTGAGTACGCAGCCTTAACTAAATGAAAATCGGCCCCGATGCATAACCTGTGTCGGGGCCGAATATTATGGTTTGGATTCAAAAAGTTTCACTACTTACAGATGAAGTTTACGCAGTTCTTTCTTATCCACTTTACCAACGCTGGTCTTAGCAATCTCGTCCACTATCTTCACTTTAAGTAGTAATGCTTCTCTAGCAAGAATCCCTTTATTGATGAAGTCTTTCGCAAAACCTAACAGTTCCTTTTCTGTGACTTGAGCGTCTTCTTTCAAAGTCACCAAAGCTAACGGCACTTCACCCCACTTGTTGTGCGGCATACCAATCACCGCAACTTCGGAAACACTCTGATGCTGGTGGAGAATGTCTTCAAGCTCTAAAGAGCTTACCCACTCACCAGATATCTTAATCATATCTTTTACGCGGTCAGTGATTTTGATAAAGCCTTCATCATCAATATGCGCCACATCACCTGTGTGCAGATAACCGCCACGCCATAGTGCTTTAGAGTTTTTGTTGTCTTTGTAGTAGTTAGGCGTTAACCAAGGTGCACGAACAACAATTTCACCAGCGGTTTCGCCATCATGAGGCAGTTTGTTCATATCCTCATCCACAATATACGCTTCTACAAGCGCAACTTTCTTACCTGTCTTCGAGCGATATTCCGCTTGTTGGTCGACATCTAACTCTAATTGCTCAGGCGTCAATTGGACGATAGAAAGAATAGGTCCAGTCTCACTCATGCCGTAACCAGCAAATACGTCGATATCACGTTCTAGAGCTGATTTACATAATGCTTTTGGTAGCGCAGCACCACCAATGACGACTTTCCACCCAGAAAAGTCCATCGCCTTCGACTTTGGAGAGCTCAGAAGTAGATGCAAAATAGTCGGCACACAGTGTGAGAACGTCACCTTCTCTTGCTCAATCAGGTTAAGCAAAACATCTGGAACATACTTACCCGGGTAGACTTGCTTAACACCAAGCATGGTTGCCATATATGGAAGCCCCCAAGCATGGACATGAAACATCGGCGTAATCGGCATGTAGATGTCACCTTGATGCAATCGACCTTGTGAAGCGTTGGTACCGATTGTGCTTAATATACCCATAGTATGAAGAACAAGTTGACGATGCGTGAAGAAAACGCCTTTTGGAAATCCTGTAGTACCCGTGGTGTAGAAAGTTGTCGCCACCGTGTTTTCATCGAAATCAGGGAAATTGTATTCCGTGCTTTCCTGTTCAAGAAGGCGTTCATACTCACACTCTTCATCATCACGTAACACAACGTAGCGAGTGACCGTATCAATGCGTCCTTTGATCTGGTCTAAGATTGGTAGAAACTCTTCATGAATAAGAATGATGTCATCTTCAGCATGATCAATGGTGTAAAGGATCTGTTCTGGAGACAAACGAACGTTAATCATGTGCAGCTTGGCACCAATCATTGGGATAGCAAAGTAACATTCAAGGTAACGGTGGGAGTCGTAATCCATCACAGCAACCGTGTCGCCTTTTTTCACGCCCATTTTGGTAAGCGCGTTGGCAAACTGTCTTACACGGTCATGAAACGTTTTGTAGCTATGACGGCGGTGGTTAGCGTAGACGATTTCTTGCTCTGGGTTGAAAGCAACTGGGGAAAACAGCAAGTTTTTAATTAGTAACTGATAATTGGATGGATCATTTACATATTGGTTCATATCGGGGGTTCTTTTTGTATTTTTCTTAACGTTCGCTTTGCGAGTGACTCAATTATCGCTCAAAAGCGTGACTGTATTCAGTACACAAGAATAAGATTAGATTCGAAAGTTCTATTGTAGCTCTCTAACGCCAACTCAGAAATGCTTCATCCCTAATCATTGAAACTAAGTTTTGTGATAGTCCGGAGAAAGTGCAACGAAACCGTCACAGTTTGTCGTTAGCATACCTCACAAACTCATAAGCCTCGCTCTGTACTGAGCGAGAGGTTACATCGTCCTCAACCCAACTAGTGAGAACCGAACTATGTCCAAACCTTTGTATGTATTTGATATGGATGAGACCTTAATCAACGCTGATTGTGCAATGATTTGGAATGAGTTTTTGGTGGAGAAAGGCATCGCAACTGAGCCTAACTTTATTGAGAAAGATCTTCGCCTAATGGGCTTGTACGCAGAAGGGAAAATGGAGATGGAAGATTACCTAGCGTTTTCCATGAAGCCAATAGAAAACATGTCGATTAAAGAAGTCAACGCCTTGGTTGAAGAGTGCGTAGAAAAGCATATTCTGGCTAGACAGCACCCTCAAGCCAAAACGCTCATTGAACAACTGTCTCGTGATGGTATTGATATGGTCATCATCTCAGCAAGTGTCACTTTTTTAGTGACAGCTGTTGGACGACATCTGGGTATTCCGACTGCTCTTGGAATTGACTTGGTGGTGGCTGATAACCGCTATACCGCAGAAATCGATGGAATCCCAAGTTACCGAGAAGGCAAAGTTACCCGATTAAAACAGTGGTTGGCGACGCAGGCAAAGTCCTATTCGGAAATCCACTTCTATACTGATTCAATCAACGACTTGCCACTGTGTGAATACGCAAATTACGTCTACCTTGTGAATCCATGCCCTCGCTTAAAAGTGCACGCTGATAGACCGAATTGGACCTTGTTGAATTGGGGTTAGTGGTTCAACACTAACTGCTAATAGGTAGATAAAAAATCATGCTCTGTTGAAACCTAGCCTACTTCAGCAAGTGCTCAGAAGAGCCTTCTTCAATATATTTAGAAACATGTAATGAAGACACTATAATCTCTTCTGCCTGTTTCGAATTTTCGAAGCAGACACCCATATATTTATCATTCCATCCATCATGGTGGACTTCCAAATTAATATATCCATATTCATTGAGGATATAGAAATACTGATTCTTTAGATTTGATTCTGAACGAACCTCTTCATACATTATATAATTATCCCTAAAAACAAATTCAGGATTTTTTATTAAAACTTCTTGAATTCGTTTATTTATAAGGCTTTCCTTAAGTCTCAAATCACCAATAATGTAATTTTCGTTGAAATGTTCATTAATTAGCTTAATTTTAAATTTATTATACCCTCTTCCTGTTTCATGATCATATTCCTCTGCGTTATAGAATGTTTCATATCTTTGTTCAATATCTCTTTTTATACAATCCATGTCTATTTCTTTTTTATGTTTAAAAAGAAAAGGGATCAATTGAATTTTAACGGTCAATTTACCATAGTAACTATAATTCATAGGATATGGAATTAACGTATGGTAAAACCAATCTAAACGTGATATTTCAATAATATCGTTATGATATTTAGTTTTTGAATTATTAAGATAGTATTCAAAATCCACTTCTGGCAAATTACCACTTAGACTACTTTCGTTAAACCCTTCAGGAACAGTCAAGTCACAAATTAAACTACCAAACCGATAGAGTCTTTGTTGCGTTTGAGCAAGCTTAGCTCCTGCCCGAAACTTAAGATTAAAAAATGAAGAAATGTACATCAGTGCTTTCCTATTTTCGCATATTTTCCTACCACCCTCGCCTTTTGCTTTGCACCATTCTCTCGTAACTGTTTTTCATAGGTGTCAAGTCCAAGGTAAGGAAGTGAATGAGGACTTCCACCAATTGTTTTAGATAAAAAACATGCCCAAATAAATACTGGACTCAAACTTAAGTTCATTTTTGTCAAGCTAGTCATTCCATTTAAACCTATAACGTTAGGTACAAAATCTGCTGGATTAGATCTTAACTCCTGAACCTTCATACCAATATTTTTGGCTTTAACAGCCAAAATTCCATAATTTCCACCAGGGCTATGTACTGCTAACTCATGCCCCTCTAATCTTAAATTTGGTCTCTGCTTTCTTACTTCTTCAAGTGCTGAACGAAATATAATGGCTCCTTGGCTATGAACCGTCCATTTTACTTTTCTACGTTCACCTTGCGACTTTATCATTAAAGATGCAAGCTGTTGAGCATTCCTGCTTTTGAATATTCGAGTTTGGTCAAATATACATTCAGCTAAATCGAACACTCCACCATCAGTAGGGTTATGAAATAGATTGTACCTAACAATATTATCTTTTCTGTATGCGACATCTGTATGAACACCCATCAGCTTAGATGCAGTATTGTAGTCGTTGTTCATTCCATTAATAGTCACATGTTCACAATTTACTTTGTTGATGATCTCAGCTCCATAACTATCCCAGCTATTTAAAGCATCTTCGATTTCAGAGTTACTGCATTTATCTTTAGTATATCGAGCATCACTTTTTTTTCTTACATCATATAACATCGTTCTTTGTTGCTTTGATTTTAGTTTTGAACCATGTAGTTCATTGTCAATCATAATCTCTTCTATGACTATAGAACCAATATCAGAAATTCGATATAGAATTAAAAAATGATAACTTGTAAATGGATTCATATTTCTTGCAATGCGCCAAAAAGGATTAACCCTATGTTTTATCAAACTAGACTTATTAGGATTATTTATTATTTTATAAATATCATCTATGACATTTTTCCTATCGAAATCTGTCATTGACTTTATTACCAATATTGCTTGTCTAGTAATGTGAATATTTTTATCGCTCAAAAATTTAGGGTTAATCCCTAATGAACTTATATAATCACTCGTTCTATTTAATACAAAAACATCTCTCGCATTACTTTCCGTCGGAGCTTTATCTAACATTTTCCAAGTCATTTTATCTTTCTCAAATATAGCAAAGATTATATGTTAATAAATTCAATACAAACTTAAGGATTAGATTAGATATATTACGAGTGGTGCATCCAATTTGTGTAAGTAAGTATTTTATCTTTTACAAATTTACTTTCCTTCACTAAAAATGGAAGATGACAACATCTAAAACACCAAGTTCAAGCCTTCATCACAAATTAATCAATTGATTAAATAGCGATGAATTTTTCGTATGTCGTATAACCAATCGCCGTCTTATAATTAATCAAATGTTTAATATTTTGAGAGGCGACGGTGACAAAAGCTCAAAGAAAGGCAGGAAGACCCACAGACCAAATTGATGCTCGTGAAAAGTTAATACTCCACGCACGCGAGCTCTTCACCATCATGGCCTACGACAAAGTATCCACTCGTTTGGTCGCACAAAAGGCTGGAGTGAATGTCGCGATGATTCGTTACTACTTTGGAAATAAGGAAGGGCTATTTGAAACGATGCTGCGCGAGACACTGTCACCCATGCAGAAGCAATTGCAAGCTCTCGTATCAGACAGCAGTGAGCAAAATTTTCTCGACTTAATGCGTACCTATTACCGAGAAATGATCAAAGTGCCGCAGTTTCCTCGCTTAATAGCTCAAGTCATGCACATGCCTCCTTCCGAAACTCAACGAAAGTTACTTGAAAAAGTATTTGCCGACATCAGCCAACCAATGCAAGGGGTTATCTTCGATAAGTTGGTCGACAGTGGTGTTCTGCGAAAGGGAGCTGACCCGCAACTTTGTCGTGTCTCTTATATCAGCTTAATGGTTTTCCCTTTTATGGCACCACCAGCGCTGCTCGCCATACACGGTATTGAACTCTCAGAAGCATTCTTGAACCGATTGTTCGAACACAACATACAACTGATGAAACATGGACTCTTAGACTCGGGCGACCAATATGAAAATGAATAAAAAACTGCTGTTCTTTCCTGCCCTTGCTGCCGGGATCGTCATTCTGCTTTTGGCAATTAACCTCAAACCAGATTTGCCAGTAAAACCTGCGGGGGATCGCGCAAGGTTAGTCGAAACTGTTCCTCTTGAACTGAAAGCCATTGCTCCTATCGCTATTGGGTTCGGAAAAATTACACCCAAAATTGAGTGGAAGGCTATCGCCGAAGTCACTGGAAAAGTAGTTTATCGCCACCCACAATTGGAAAAAGGGCAAGTACTACAAGCAGGAACGGAGATCTTAAGGATCGATCCACTCGATTACGAATTAAAATTGGTTCAAGCTCAAGCCGACCTTAAGTCTGCACAAACCTCTCTGGCTAAGCTAAACCAAGAAGAAGCGAACTTAAAAAGCACACTAAAAATTGAAGCGAATCGTTTAGTGATCGCCAACAAGGAACTTGCTCGTAAACAAAACCTACGCAAGAAAGGCTTAACATCACAATCTGATGTGGATCAACAAGAGCAAAGTGCGCTTTCTCAGCGTAAGTTGGTGCTTGATATTGAAAATCAGATAGGTTTGATGCCAGATGAGAAGCGTGTCGCTGAGGCGTTAGTTAAGGTCAACGCTTCGAAAGTGGATGAGGCGAAACGTTCACTTGATAAAACCATCATCACGCTCCCATATGATCTGCGCATTGCTCAGGTGGATATAGAACAAAATCAAGTAGTGAACCTTAAACAAACTATGGTCACAGGGCATGGCATTGATGTGATGGAAGTTGAAGCCCAGCTGTCGATACATGATATGCAAACCCTTGCTTCAAGCATCGGTGAGTTTGTACGTGATGAGTCAGGTATCCCACAACCTGATATGAATGCTATCCACGCCATTATTGAGCTTAATAGCGGCAACCTATCTGCGTCTTGGTCTGCTAAAGTCGCGCGTATCAGCGAGACGGTGGATCCAAGCCAAGCCACCGCTGGGGTGATATTGGAGATTGAGCAAGATTATCGAGCATTGAAACCAACGTCTGTACCACCTCTCGTGAACGGTATGTTTGTACGTGCGTTGATTGAAGGACAACAGAATCCAAGCTGGGTTATTCCTGAACGCGCGCTCCATGGAGACAAGATCTACCTGATGGGTGAAGATAACCGCCTTCAAATCGTGACTGTTGAGGTACTCTATCGACGCGACAACCAAGTCGTTGTCGAAGGTGCCTTGGAACAAGGTCAAAAGTTGATCATTAATGACCTGTTGCCTGCTATCAACGGCATGTTGTTGAAGGAAGCATCAGAGCAGAGCCAAACGGTGACTGAGGGGTCCGACTCATGATCCGATTCTTTGCAAAACACCCAACCGCAGCCAATTTGTTGATGTTGACGTTGCTTATCTTGGGTATTTCTTCCCTCTCTGGCATCAAGCGAGAAACCTTTCCGGAATTCGATCCCCCTTATATTCTTGCTGGCGTGGTTTATCCAGGAGCATCCCCTCAAGAAGTGGAAGAGAGTATCTGTGTTCGTATGGAAGACGCCGTAGATGGACTCGCTAATATTGAAGAAACTCAGTGTGAAGCTATTGAAGGGTCAGCTCGTCTCATCTTAAAGTTAAACGAGGACGCCGATATCGGTCGCATGCTCGTTGACGTTCAAACTCAAATTAACTCGATCAATGACTTCCCACAAGAAATTGAGTCGCCCGTAGTTCAAGAACTGGACTGGAACGAGCCTGTCGTTGATGTGGCAATCACTGCAAATACGACTTGGCCGGAATTAAAAGGGTATGCCGAACAACTTAAACGCACACTAAAACTCGATTACGGCGTGTCTTTGGTCGATGTGGCAGGCTTCTCGGATCATCAATACAGGGTAGAGCTTGATACACAAGCGATTCGACAATTAGGTCTGAGTGTGGGTGATATTGCGGAGCAAATTGGTCGTCAAAACGTTAAGTTACCAAGTGGTAATGTTGAAACACCAGACAAAAATTTCCTGATTCGTTTTGACGAACGCCGCGTTACGCCAGAAGAACTAGAAACTATTGTTGTTGGCTCAGGTCCGAATGGCTCAATCATTCGCTTAAAAGACATCGCTACGATTACAGATCGTTTCGAATTAGATGAGCAGAAAGTACTCTTCGATGGTCACCCTTCTGCCCTTCTAAAGATCAGTAAAAACAAAGAAGACGATGCTCTCAGAATCAAAGAACGTGTCGCTCAATTTGTGGAAGAACAGCAAGCCAACGCGCCAGACGGAGCCATGCTACAAATGACCAATGATCTCTCGTCGGTGCTTTGGGATCGTCTTACTATGATGGTTAAAAATGGCTGGCAAGGTATCATTTTGGTCTTCGCTACGATGTGGTTGTTTTTTAGCTTTCGCTATTCATTTTGGGTTGCCGCCGGTTTACCTGTTGCATTTTTAGGTGGCTTGTTTTTGATGGCACAGCTTGGACTATCCATCAACATTATGTCCTTAGTCGGCTTGCTAATGGCGATCGGTATCATGATGGATGACGCAATCGTTATAGCAGAGTCCATTGCCGCTCACCTTGACCGAGGCGAAGAGATTGATGACGCCGTTATCAAAGGCGTTAAGAAAGTTTTACCGGGTGTAATTTCTTCCTTCTTAACCACCGTTTGCATCTTTGGTAGCCTGCTGTTTCTACAAGGTGAAATGGGTGCAGTGCTAAAGGCGGTCCCGCAAGTACTTATCTTGGTATTAAGCTTGAGCTTAATGGAAGCATTTTTGATTCTACCCAACCACTTATCTCATTCACTGCATAAACAAAAACAAGAAAAGACCACACCAAAGTTCAAACAAAAGCTACTGGCATCTTTTGAGAACTTCCGTAATACCACGCTGGTTAATACCGTAGATAAAGTGGTTGAGTATCGCTACGCTTTCATGGGCAGTGTCATTACTTTGCTGCTGATTTCTGCCGCAACGTTAATTGGCGGTTTGCTTAAGTTCCAGCCCTTCCCTGAGCTAGACGGTGATATTGCCGAAGCTCGTATCATTCTTCCTCCTGGGTCTTCGCTATCCCAAACAGAGGCAGTGGTAGATAAGATCGTCGCATCAGCGCAAAAGCTCGATAAAGAATGGACTGAAAAAGTTGAAGGCGGTAATCCGCTCGTACTGCACATAACTAGTCAATTCAACGCGAATGCCGATGCCAACGAATCAGGTCCCCATATCGCAACAGTTAGATTGGACTTGTTAGGGGCAGAAAGCCGCAACACTCTCATTGATGACTTTGTCGCAGCATGGCGTGAAGATATTGGAGAACTCGCAGACCCCATCTCTCTGGTATTCAAACAGCCCACGATGGGACCGGGTGGGCGAGCGATAGAAATTCGTGCAAAACATGATGATCTTGATGCATTGAAAGCAGCTTCGATTGATATTCAACAGTATCTTAATCAATTTGACGGTGTTCATGGCGTGCTAGATGACATGCGCATGGGTAAAGAGGAAGTTCTGGTTAAATTGCGTCCCGGCGCAGAAGCTTATGGCATCAATGGTCAGCTTGTTGCAAACCAACTGCGTGCGGCATTTTTTGGTCAAACCGCTGACGAAATCCAAGTCGGCGTTGAGAATATTTCGATAGAAGTTCGACTAGATAAAACGCAAGCAGGCGATTTACAACAGTTGGCGAACTTTCCGATTATCTTGCCAGACGGTAGCCAAATTCCGCTCGCGACCATTGCAACATTGAATTTCCAGCGCAACTACGTACGCATCCAACGTATTGATGGATTGCGCACGGTGAGCGTATTTGGTGATACCGACAACACCAAGGCAAACTCAACCGCTATCATTCGCCAATTCCAACAAGATGAAGCGCAAAAATTGATGCAGAAGTACCCTGGGTTACGTTTCGACTTTGAAGGTGAAGCTAAAGACACCGCCGAGACCGTAGCCTCTATGGGCAAAGGCTTCTTGCTTGGGTTATTTGGCGTGTTTGCCATCCTAAGTTACCAATTCCGCAGTTACTTGGAACCGTTTGTAGTCATGCTCGCGATCCCACTTGCTTTTATCGGGGTAGTATGGGGGCATATTGTGCTTGGGCATTCCTTAAGTATGCCGAGCATGATGGGCTTTGTCTCATTGGCTGGTATCGTAGTAAACGACTCAATCCTGCTAGTACAGTACATACGCCATCATGTAGATGAAGGTGACAATGTTCATGATTCTGTCGTTAAAGCGAGTAGAGAACGTTTCCGTGCCGTATTCCTAACCTCGATGACAACCGCTGCAGGTTTGCTACCGTTGCTAACGGAAACCAGTTTGCAAGCCCAAGTTATCCAACCTCTGGTTATCTCTATCGTGTTTGGTATTTTCGCCTCGACGTTGTTGGTACTGTTTATGATTCCTGCCGCTTATGCCATTTTGGCTGACTTCGGTCTAGTTCATAAGCACGAAGAGATCTAAAACAATCCGATAAGTTTCCTTATCAAAACAAACAAGAGCGGCTTAGGTCGCTCTTTTTGTTTTCAGTGAATAACGTTAAAAGCCACACAAACACGTAACAATTAAAAGGTTATTATGAGGCATTAAGTGCAAATATGAACAATTGAGAATGCGATATGTTGACTTTTATATAACTAATTCAAATGACAGGTACCGTGTTTATGATAAGTTTTATTATCAAAAACGACATTTAGCACAGCAAAAACACACACAGACAACACATTCACAATTTGAACTAACGATAATGAAATCATTGATTGAAGAATTAACATTTTAACAATGATTACAACAATGTTAACTTTAGCCCCGTTGGTCGCACTGGTGGTAAGCCTCTCACCAAGCCTATTGTCAGTATGATATGGACGTTCGACCATCTCCAAAATGAATAGACACCCAAATTGGTGCCCTTTTTTCGCCCGCGAAGGTATTCTTCGCGGGCTTTTTTCTTTCTAACTATTTCAACTCACTACTGTTGTCTATCATGTCGCCAGATATATCGTTCGTTTTCACTAACTCGTAAACACAAAAAAAGCCAACCTAGTTAAATAGATTGGCAAACAGAGCAACAAGATTGACGCCGATAATTCATCACGTCGCCCCTGTATCGGATGTACTTTGGTTAATCACGCTTCCTTGTGGCTAACACGGAATCTTTAACGTCAGAGCTTAAGATTTGGTTGCCTCTATCTTCTGGCACTTGATCTTTACCAACTGCGCTTGTTGTTCTTTGATGTGTTTAACAATGCGCTCATCACGTTCATCAATGGCGTCCATGTTCATTTGTTGGATGTCCGCAACTGCCTCATGCTTCATTGTTGTAAATTCTTGACGTAGATCTGCACTCCACTCATCTTTGTCTAGAGTGTTAGCAGTAGCGATTGGTGATGACATTACAGCAATAAGACCTAGAGTAGATAGAAATACGCTTTGCATAATAAGCTCCTTAGGGATTAGCAGTTCATTGGGTTGCATCCTATACATTGCACATAGAATGCCAACTTTTTAAACCTTTAATATCAATAACTTAAAATAAACATCATTTTTCTACCATCTGCTCGGTGGCGAATTTCACACACTCAGTGTTAAATTAACCAAGCAAATTTATGAATATTTAACCATTCACTCAATTTATAGTATAGGAAGTTCATTTCAGTTCGCTTAAGGTACAAAAAAAGCAGCCCGAAGACTGCTTTGTAATTTCGTTCTAGGTGAAACTAGCTTTGCATACTTTCTCTACCAGTTGTATTCGCTGACGGCTTCTTGAACTTACTCATCACACGCCCGAAAAAGCGTTTGATTGCTCGGAAGATGTTTTTAATGTCTTCAAGCATCAGGTACAAACAAGGCACCAAAATCAAGGTAAGTACAGTAGCAAACAGCACTGCGAAACCAAGGGCTACTGCCATAGGGATAACGAATCGAGCCTGCAAGCTGGTTTCAAACATGATGGGTAAAACACCAGCAAACGTCGTGATCGATGTCAGCGTGATCGCTCGGAAACGTGCACACCCAGCCTCAACGACTGCTTGCTTGATGCTCATGCCTTTTTCACGCACCTGGTTGACGTAATCTGTCATCACCAAGGAATCATTGATAACCACACCCGCTGCCGCGATCAAACCAAACGTCGACATCATGCTGATGTCCATATCCAGCCAGAAGTGTCCCCAAATCGCACCTGTTAAGCTAAACGGAATCACCGACATGACGATCAGCGGTTGGGTATAGCTCTTCAACGGCACAGCCAGCAAGATGTATACGATGATCATGCCTGCAATGAAGAACATGATTTGCTCGTTACGCTGTGCAGCTTGCTCTTCAATATCACCGCCCAATTCCGTTTTCACACTCGGGAAAGCTTGCTTCATGTCCGGTAAGATGTTGTCGTCAATTACCTTCACAACTTCTTGAGGTTCAACCAACTCTTCATCAATAGAACCATAAACGTAAACGGTTTGGTAACCACCTTCTCGTCGAATGCTACTCACACCCGGTTGTTCGTTGATCTTAACCACATCACCCAGCATGACCTTTTTCCCTGCTGGCGTCGTGATCACTGCATAGCGTAAAGAAGAAAACGCTTCACGAGTCAATTGCGGGTAACGCACCATGACTTTGATTTCTTCACCATCACGAATAATGCGCTGCGCTTCACCACCATAGAAACTGCCACCAACTTGTTCTGCAATCATCGTCAGATCCAAACCAAGGTCGTAAGCAACTGGAGCAAGTGATAGTAGAACTTCTTTGCTACCGGAATCGATAGACGAAGATACGTCATACAAACCTTCTTCTTGCTGCAGTCGACCAATCAAGTAACGGCCCGCTTCATTCAGCTCGTTAATATCCGAACCAAACAATAAGTAACCAAACTCATCACGATCACCACCGCCTGCACTTTGCTCACGGATCTTAAAGCTCTTCATTCCCGGAATCACAGGCATAGCTTCACGCCAACGACGCGCAAGCTCAAAGGTATTAAATGGACGTAATTCTTCATCGACAAGTGGCACAAGAATGCGACCTTCAGTACGACTGCGGTTGTAAGACAGCACATCACGAATCATACCTTGACCGTATTCATCGATGATCTGATCTTCGATTTCTTGCATCACACCTTCAATGGTTTTTAGCGCATTAATGGTTTGCTCACTCGATACCGTGTCATTCATTTCAATCGTAATCGCAGGATAATCCGTTGGTACCTTTGGATTCGGAATCACACGCACATAGTTAGAACTCACCAAGGCTGCACTAATAAGAAGCAAGCCACAGAAGAAGGCAAATACAGTCCAGCGCCAATGCGTACACGCTTTAACAAAACTACGGTAAGGACCATTCACAAAACCAAAGAAACGCTTGTTAAAGCTATCACGCCATCCATCTGGTTTGATTGGTTTGAAGTTCGTATGCGCCAAGTGAGCCGGAAGAATCAACTTAGATTCAATCAAACTAAAGGTAAGACACAGGATCACAACACCAGCAATGCCATAAAAGAAAGCACTATCGATACCACTAGAAAGCAGGAAAGGTGCAAATACCGCAATCGTAGTCAACACACCAAAGGTAGCTGGGGTAGCAACACGTTTAACGCCAGTGACAACATTTTCGACACCACCGCCCTTCTCTTCGATTTCACTATAAGCACTTTCCCCAGTCACGATAGCGTCATCGACAACGATACCGAGTACCATAATAAAGGCAAATAAAGAAACGATATTTACAGTGATACCAAGCATGGGCATCATCATCACTGCACCTAAGAAACACACTGGCAGCCCTAACATTACCCACATCGCCAAGCGGAAACGCAAGAACACGCTCAGCATGATCGCTACAAGCGCCGCACCTTGAAGCAAGTTTTTCAGCATCATATCGAGACGACCATTGAGGTAATAGGTCATATCAACCAGTACTTTCAACTGAATATCACTAGGTAACGTTTTGTTCTTTGCTTCAATATAATTACGAACAGACTCTGCAACAGGAATGATGTTTTGGTCGCGCGTGGCTTGAACCGCCATGTAAATTGCGTTTTGACCTGAATATTCAAAGTAACGATCTTCTTCTGTGAAGCCATCTTTGATGGTTGCAATGTCTTGCAGTAACACCTTGGCGCCATTTGCGCCGAGTTTAACGGGGATATTTCGAAATTCATCGCCATGGTAGTACTGGTTCTCAATACGAACCGCGATCATACCTGCGTTGGTTTTCACCTCACCTGCGGAGAAGTTAGCAGAATAGCGACGAATCGCATTACTCACGTCATTCAGTGTTAGATCATACTTACGCAAAACAAGTGGGTCGACTTCAATCGCAATCTCTTCCTCTGGCGCACTGAGATCCACTAACATAACGTTTTGTAGTTGCAGAAGCTCATCTTCGACTTGTTTAGCAATAGGTTTGAGCTCTTCAAGAGGTCGGTCCCCGACTAACCCCATCTCAATGACTTCTTGCCGCCACTCCACTTGATAAACGTTAATCGGCTCCATGCCCGCAGGCAAATTGGATAAGGTGTCCACTCTTTGCTTTACATCGTCCAACACACGTTTGATGTCCGCGTTCACATCCACTTCAATCGACACATGCGCACTGCCTCGGGATGCGCGTGCGACCGTCTTTTTGATGCCGGTGACGTCTTTAATCGACTCTTCCACTTTCACCAAAATACTCTCTTCAATTTCTTGTGGAGAAGCACCTGGATAAGCAGCACGAATATTGATGTAGTTGACCTCAACATTCGGGAACATTTGGCGTTGAATGAATAAGAAACTCACGATGCCCATCACGATGATGAACACCATCATTAAGTTTGCAGCGACAGAGTTATTGGCAAAATAGGCAATAATGCCTTTTTGTTGATTCTCTTCCATGATTGACTCCTACTTACTGTACGACGGTTTCGGAGTCGTCATTCTTTTTTGCGACTTGGACTGCCATGCCTTTTTGCGGGTACTCAGGCAAAGTCAGAACAAGCATGTCTGATTGCTCCAAGCCTTCCCCAACAAGCAAAAACTCACCTTCTGCACGAAGCACGTTTACTGTTCTTGGTTGCAGTTCATTTTCACCATTCACTACCCAAACCGTTCGGTTTTTCACTAACTCTTGTGGTAAGCGATAAATGTGCTTTAGTTCTTTACCTGTGAAACTCACTTCGACATACGAGCCAAACTTAATCGGCGGCTGCTTGTTATCTAAGCCATAAGGATCTTTCACCTGAATGACCATGTTGATCATACGTGTCGCGCTGTCGATCATTCCTAAATCTCGAACGACCTTACCTTCTCTCGTTGTTGAAAGAATACCTTGTTGGGTCACCGTTGCTCGCAGTTCTTTTAAGGAGTCAGGAAGGAACGCACTGTCAAAGCCTGCGATCGGAACATGGATCTCTGCCACTTCAATGTTATTTAACGTAGCCACACGAGAACCAGAAGAAACAAATTGACCGACACCGATGTCGCGTTCAACAACGAGAGCATCGTAAGGTGCTACCACTTTGCAGTTTTCTAGGTCACGCTTTGCTCGTTTCAGGGCTGCTTGCGCTGACTTCACTTGCGCTTGAGCACTTAACACCTGTGGTTTGCGTAAATAGAGGTCTGTAATTTGTTTATCGCTTAACTTCTTCGCTTGACGTTTCGCTACCTCAGCTTTTGCTTGCTCTTCAATTAGAGCTGCACGAGCGCTTGCTAAACCGGCTTCAGCTTGAAGTACTGCCGCTTCGTAGTTATCACTTTCAATCGTGAATAGCACTTCACCACGTTTAACGATGCCACCAGTGACAAAGTTTGGATGCCAACTCACGACCTCACCGCTGACTTGTGCAGCGAGGTGGGTTTTCTCAAAAGGGACCATCTCACCATGACTGGTGATTACGACTTTATGATCGGTTGGAAAAAGTGAAGAAGTTTGTACTGTAGGTTCAGTAACGGTGTCTTTGGTTGACTCTTTTTCTGGTGCGGTCGCAGCGATAGCGGCATAGCCCGCATAAGCCCCCCCCATCACGACGAAGGGTAAAAGCCAACGTAATACTGGTTTTGCTAACATCAAAAATCCTTTTTTATTTTTGTATTCTCCTATTCATCCCCATCAGGCATTCGCCTTAAGACCACGTTAAAAATCCGAGATTTTGTAACTGGACCTTACACTCCCCGCGGACAAACAGTGAGATATTTGCATCTGAAATAGACAACTTTATAAAAGAGCCGTGCTTCCGCTGTTTTTGTGACTATCGATCACAAAAGAACTATCCATGGCAAGTTAATAAAATTAACAAAAACTTAACCACTTTCGCAAGTTACGGCTTCTCACACTCACCGTTTATACGCAATAGGTGTGCCAATCGTTTACTTTTTAAATATCAATAAGTTAAATTAATCTAGCTATTTTTTGTAGTTCAGTGTTGGTAATTACCACCAGATATTAGTGATATTAACCATTTACCAACAAAACATAAGTTAAAAACATGATATTGTCCGCCTGAATAATATTCCATTTTCATGCATTAAATGTGGTTTCGCGCTCTTTGCCTTGAATGTGAAAACTGCGACTTAACCTAACCCGCTCGCATTACCAGTTACCAACGCTTGATATATAATCAAAAGGTTATGATAAACAAGGAAGTGTGCATTGCGACGTTCTCTCTCAAAAGCCCTCTTGGGCTCTATACTCTTACTGGTCTCAGCGTGTTCATCCATTCAACCCAGAGATCCAAGTGAGAAATCCACCAGCTTTCAATTTGGCTATCAAAATGATTCTGCTTTGGCTGATTTTTTTGAAAGCTACGACAAAGATCCAGACTCTGATACCGGTTTTTATCCACTAAACCAAGGCAATGACGCACTTCTTGCTCGAATAGCTCTGATTGAATCCGCCGAGAAAAGTTTGGATTTGCAGTACTACATTTACCGTAGCGACGAAACTAGCCAACTGATGACATGGCGATTGTATGAAGCCGCTCAACGCGGTGTACGTGTTCGCCTATTGCTGGATGACATGCAAAAACGCAATGATGAAGGTATGGCGCAACTGAATGCTCACCCTAACATCGAAATTCGTTTGTTCAATCCTCATCAATACCGAGACGCGCGCGTATTTGCTCTTGCGAGTGACTTTGACCGCCTTAATCGTCGTATGCACAACAAGTCACTAATATCAGATAGTGTCTCCGCGATTGTTGGTGGCAGAAACATTGGCAATGAATACTTCTCTTTTGAATCTAATGTCGAATTCGGCGATTTCGATGTCATGCTTTATGGCGAGGCTGTGACACAAACCGCGGATCAATTCGACCTTTACTGGAACAGCTTGTATGCGATCCCAATGGAGTGGATTGTGCCTGAATCAGAAAGAGTTGCCGACGATGCCATTAAAACTCAAGTTAAGAACTTGAAATTAGAAGAAAAGTTCTCTACTGGTCCTTATAATTTTAAAGAACTCGATCTTTACGAAGAACTGCAACAGGGCAAGTTGAATTTATACTGGGGACAAGGTGAAGTTTGGTTCGACTTGCCCGATAAGATTGCAACTCAAGAAAGCCAACTTGTTGCCAACCTCAGTGAACTGTTAGCAAACGTAGATAACTCTTTTGTACTAATATCCCCGTACTTTGTACCAACAAAATCTGGGACAAAAGCACTGACGGACGCGGCAAAGCGAGGTATCGACATCACAATAGTCACAAACAGCTTGGCATCGAACGATGTGTTTGCCGTTCATGGTTGGTATGCGAAATACCGAGAAGACTTGGTTAAAGCTGGGATCAAGCTTTGGGAAGTGAAAGCCAGCGCAAAAATCAAAAGTAAATGGAGTCTCACGGGCAGTAGCAGAGCAAGTTTGCATGCCAAAGCCATGATGATCGATGGTAAAACTCTGTTTGTTGGTTCCATGAATTGGGATCCACGTTCCGCTGAACTCAATACCGAAATGGCAGTCGTCATCGAACAACCTGAATACGTGCAAAAATCCTTAGCGCAGTTGCCCAAACAGCTCAGAGAAAATGCCTATAAAATCGTAATCAAAGATGGCGACATAGCGTGGGTTGATATGGAGACTGGTGAAGAATTCGATTCGGAGCCAGAAGCCAGTGTATGGAGAAAAATGGGCGCTTGGTTCTCTGGCATACTTCCAATTGAAGATCAGCTATAACCCTCGTTATGCGCCTGCTGAATACCAGAAACCAGAGAGAATAGCCCACCGCTCAGAACATAAGGGAGTCGTGTTCTATTGAAACGTAATACGACAAAAATAGAAGAGTGAAAAAGGAATCACGATGTCAGTAAAATGGAACGAATATTATCAAAAGGTCGCGCAGCAGCCGCACCGTCCCAATGTCGAGCGTGCAGCGAATTTACTTACTCTCGATAATAAAACCGCTATAGATGCGGGATGTGGAACTGGAAGAGACTCTCAATATCTTCTTAGTCGAGGCTACACCGTTCATGCTTTCGATGCGCATCAAGACGCTGTCGAAACCTGCTTAACTCGCTTTGAAGGCAACCCTCACTATTCCATATCCCATTCTTGTTTTAGTGATTTTACGTATCCTGCTTGCAGTTTATTTATCGCCAGCGCTAGTTTGTTCTTTTGTCCTAGCGAACACTTCGCCAAGGTCTGGCAAAAAATCAACAAAGCATTAGGGTCTGTTGACCTTTCGAGCTGATTTTTGCAGCGAATTGTTGGGGATTTATACAAGGCAGAGACTTTGCTGTGTAGCTAGCCTACATGAGAAGGCGATAACGCAGTAGAAATGACCAACAAACACTGCCCGGAGGGTTCGGGCTAGGCGCCCCCGCAAAATCGTTTTATGCTTTGTTAAGGAGTATTTACTTAGAATGACTAGGCAGCACACTCCTTGCCTCGCCTAAAACGATTTTATCTCGAACAAAATTTAACCGCGAAAGGGTCAACAGACCCTAGTACCTAACGGCGTATTTTGTGGCGACTTGTTAGGAATCAACGATTCTTGGGTTGAGGCAGGTACTCACCCCAACATCTGTGCTTTCACCAAAGAGCAAGTGGAAACTTTGTTTGAAGGTTATGAAATACTTCATTTTCACGAACGAGATGAAGATGGCACAACAGCTGTTGGACACACAAAGCATTGGCACACGTTCAGCGTCACCGCCATTAAACGTTAATTAAAAGGTAAGCTATGTACCATTTCCAAGGCGTGACACTGCGACGCGCGACCCCTGAAGAAGCAAAGAATCTATATCAGTTAATTACTGAAGATGAACGATGGGCTAAATTCAATGGTCCTTACTTTCCATATCAAACTCCGACACTGGAAGGCTTTCGTAACAACACCTTACAACGCCTAATAAAAGGTGAAGACATGTTATTGATTGAGTTCGAGGGTAAACCTGTTGGCTCTGTAAGTTGGTATTGGGAATGCGAGAGCACGCGTTGGTTAGAAGCTGGGATCGTCATTTACGATTCTAACTACTGGAACAAAGGGTTAGGTTTTAGCGCATTGGTGCCTTGGATAAGCCATATCTTTGATACACAAGAGATAGAGCGAGTCGGATTAACCACATGGTCAGGTAACCCGAGGATGATGCGCTGTGCGGAGAAACTCGGCATGCAGCAAGAAGCACGAATTCGTAAAGTGCGTTATTACCAAGGCGAATACTACGACTCGGTCAAATATGGCGTATTGAAAGAAGAGTGGCAAACACTGATCCAAGGCTTGTTCAGCCCAGATCAATTCGCATAGACCACTTACACAATACCGGAGTAAAAAGAGCAAACGCCCTACAAAGTGAGATAGTCCGCCACAAGACGAAAAGCTAATGACTCGTCAGAACACATTATAAAACAAGTGTTTTTCATGAGTTCTTTGCTAAACATAGTCGCTATTTGCTATGGTTTCAGAGATCCATCCACTCTCGACGCAAAAGGACGTTTTATGCGCTTAATCATCGGCATATTCTTCGCTGCTCTACTCTCTTTTCCATCTCTAGCATCAGAAGAAAAGTATTCAGAATCCGACCTTTTAGATCGCCCTTTGATGGAACGTTATATCCTCGACGAATTAAAGTCTCTACGTCAGGAACAACAGGATTTAGAACGACGGATGGTCGTCGAGATCACCGACCGCGAACTTACCGTAGCCGATAAATCATTGAACTACGCTAACGTCACCGTCACCTACTTCTTCTATATCATCGCAGGTGTTGCATCGCTAATTGCCTTTGTCGGTTGGCAGTCACTGCGTGAATTTAAACACAACACCAAAGAAATGGCAGACAAGCGACTAGAAAAAATCGCTCAGGAATACGAGAAAAAGTTCCTAGCATTAGAACGCGACTTAAAACGCAAAACTCGCATCATCAGCGAGAACAACAAAGAAATCGAGAAAATCAACGAAATCCATAACTTATGGCTTCGTGCACAAAGCTCACAAACTCCAGAGCAACGTATCGATATCTACGATGAGATTCTGCTGATTCGCCCGGGCGATTTGGAAGCACTTACTTACAAAGCAGATGCCGCAATGGAGATCAAAGAATACCACTGGGCACTGAGCTTATGTAATCGCGTTTTGGAAGTAGATGACACTAACGGACCGGCGCTTTATCAACGTGCATGTGCGTACTCTCGACTCGGCATTGAAGAACAAGCGATTGAAGATTTGGAGCGTGCAATAGATGCCAGTCCATCAATTCGCGACTTGTTAGCTGAAGAGCAAGATCTGGAACTGCTTCATGGTCATGAACGCTTCGAGCAACTTCTCACAAGTAACACTACAGAGTCTAAGCATGAGTAGCCACTTCAATCTCGAAGACGCCAGCCAAGTTCTCGTTGGTGCTTTTGCTTTAGCCGTGCCAATTTCATTTTCGGAAGAGGCATGGCGACTAGGAGAAAGCCTGCCTTTTATTAACTTACTGATGTTGTTTAGCCTTTCAGTACTCTTTTTAGGTTTTTTCGCCTATCAAAGTGTATTTCAAAGCAACATCAAGACTCGTATTACGGTATTTATTTTTCGTGTCGTGATTGCTTATTTTATTGCCGCTGTAGTTGTTGCTCTGGTTCTATTTTGCATCAACAAATTGCCAATGTTTACCGACCCAATTATCGCTCTTAAACGCGTAATAGTCATAACCATGCCAGCTTCAATGGGCGCTATCGTCGTCGATAGTTTTGATAAAGAATAGAACCACATTCTCGTCACTAGGGGCTAGTTGCCCCTAATCATCCAACGTTAAGTTCGACCCCGAATGCTCTTTCCCTAATATGTCTTCTGGGTTTCTTAACGCACACGTTCCAAGCGACAAACAGCCACATCCAATGCACCCGCCTAAGTCATTTTGCAATGCTTTTAGCTTTTGAATTTTTAGATCCAATTGTGCATGCCAATGACTTGCCATGGTTTCCCACTGTTGCTTGTTTGGCGCTTGATGCTTGGGCAACTCTTCTAATGCCTGTTTGATTTCTTCTAGGGATAGTCCGACTTGTTGAGCTGCTTTAATTACCGCAATACGACGAAGTACACTGCGGTGATACCGCCTTTGATTGCCTTGGTTTCGCCAGCTTGATATGAGTCCTTTCTGCTCATAAAAGTGCAGTGCTGAAACCTTTACTCCAGAACGCTTTGCTACCTCACCAACACTGATTTCCATGCTTTGCCTCTTGTTCTTACAAATGCCAACCTCAAGCTTAATTGAGGTTTTAAGTTACATTACGCTAACAAATTAAGCCATTAAAGACGATGAAAAATAAAATCCTGTACTCATTGGCTATGCAGTATTTAGAGGGCATTCTTCACGACTATTTATGATAAGAACATTCTAGCAACAGGTGCCAAAACGGTTACGTTAGGGATGATGCGACGCTTGGGTTAGAAAATGAATGGCAAAAACAGGTTGATTGCCATTCATTAGCTTTAGTGGGATCTTTCTCTGTGTGAACGCAGATTACTGCTGAGCAAGGATCATACGCGCATTAAGCGGCTGAATTGGACGGTTGTTGTGTCCCATTGCTTTAGCAAATTCTTTCACCTGCTCAGGTGAGATCGTTTTAGTGTCTTTGATTACCAACCAACGAACTCCTTCAGAGCAAGGCGGAGTCGTTAGAGAACCATTAAAACGGTAGTAATCTTTATCACTTGGGATAAGCGCGTCCGCATCAAACGGGACTTTAATAGCAACATCGTGATCTTTATTAGGGATGTTTTGCAGTAACTTAGCTAGATCTGGGTTCTCATTACCCAGTTTGAAGAACACTGCTACAACGGCTAGGTGACCCGCCTTATCAGCATGCACAAAGTGCGCTTCTAGAGGGTATTCCTTTCCATCTACATGGTTTTCTGATGGCGTGTGGAAGTGAAATTGTTTTAATACGAACTCTTTGCCATCAATCGTCAGTGTATTTTTCCCTTCTAAACTCGTCTGTAAGGTATGACCGTTGTTTAGCAATGAAATAGCTTTACCTTGATAATCAAATTGAAGCTTATCTAGTTTGGCTTCAGTAGACGATTGAATATTAATTGGGCTTTGGTTTTGTCCTTTAGCGCATTCGGAAGCAAACTCCCCCCAATGAGCAGGTCCATGCTCCCCCTCGTAGCCCCAATTCGCCGCATTCGCGGAGCTCGCAAATACCAAAGCAAGACCAAGTGCTGTTAGTGACTTTTTCATGTTTTCTCCTTGTTTTCTTCCATTCGAGTGTTGTGAAAGCACACTCATACTAATCGTTGTGGAAACATACATAACAGACTGAAAACAATGATTGCGAGCTAACTTTGGAACCCATCACTCTAGTCGCGAAATTGAGATATTACTTAGGATTCAAAAGTGAGAAAACATCTCACAAACGAAAAGACCGAGCACGATGCTCGGTCTTTATTTTTGAATCACTTATCGAGCGTATCAAAGATGCTCAGATATTAGTATTGCTATAAAATAGAGAACACTAATTTAGAAGAGAGCGAATCCCGTCATAGTACCATTCCTGTACTACCTAGTCGTGCTCAGCTCTGGATCTTCTGTTTGTAAGTTCTCGGCTAACCCCATTTCTCCTGCTGCAAAGAGTACGCTCCCTAATGCGGATAGGGTTTCATTGCCCTCACGGTCTGGAAACTCACCCGCTTTAGCAACCGTTTCTGGCTCGATAGTGTTTTTACACACAACACTCAAACAGCCCTCATCTTCTAGTTCTACATTGGGAACACCCAACACATCATCAGCCAACACACTCACTGGGAAAGTGCTAGATAGGAGTGCTGCCAACATCAAATGTTTCATTCCATACACCATACATTCACATCAAAGATAAAAACTGAGACAATCATAATGTGAGAATGTTCAAAGGGAAAGCGGCAAAACAAAGGCAGTCCTGCACATGGATCTTACTTGTAACCAGAAACCACTACGTTTAACTTTCTCGCCAAGTGAATGCATCGTTCACCATCAAAAGAGTATGATGCATTCGCAATTTAGACTGGGCATACATTTCCTCTACTTCAGCTAAAGTGAAAAACTGTGCTTTACCTATCTCATGGCTAAATATTGGTGAGATTTTTTGGTCTTCAACCTCTGTCACCCACACGTGACGAAGCACCAAATCACCATCATCAAAACACCCTACATAAGTGTTCAGGTAATTATCTAAGCTAACTTGTAAGCCCGTTTCTTCGAAAACTTCTCGAACTGCAGCTTGTTGAGGAAGTTCCTTCACTTCGACACTGCCAGAAGGAATATGCCATAACCCCTTTTTTTTTCCGTGAAGTTCTTGAACTAATAAAACTTTTCTGTGTTGATTGAAAATGACCGCGCCTGCGGCTTTGGCTGCAATCTCAACATGATGCTGAATTCCATATTGCATTGGTACCATTCCTTTTTTCTATTACGTCAGATGATGTGACATTAGTGAATGCCAATCTTTTTTCACTCAATGGGGTGTTCGAATATGCTCTTTTATTTCACTGTATATTTGTAAGCAAACAACGCGCCGCTAACAATTCCAAGAAAAAGACAGGCGAGGAAAATAACAAAATTACGAGCAGACTCATCTTCTGATTGGTATAGCGGTCCAAATAGAGAACCAAATAAGTGGAAGAGGACAACAACGACGATAGCGCCAAACACACCACCAATAACCACCCTGAGCCAGTGGTATCTATTCCGCTTCTGCATGCTAAAGACCTTAAAGAGGCTTTCCTCTGCTTTCCCAAAACAAACTTTAGAGAGACGAAACTATCACGAGAAGCTTTGGTGATAAGTAGTAGATTGATCCTTTGCGATTCATGACATTATCGTACTGAAATAACTGCAACTATTCTCAGTGTTAGCCTTATTTGAAACCACGGTAAGCTCCTTATTCACATAATACCGCTCACCATGCAAACCAAGCGCACCCTGACGTGTCAAATCATTCATCGAATGTTCCCTGCCTTTTGCATCTAAATACTTGCCAGGAATGCGTTGTCGAACCTTTTGCTCAATAAAAAGGAAGATATCAGCAACACAATTATGGGGAACGGGGTCTGAACAAAGATTAAAGCTAAGTGACACAATTTATGGCAACTGACTATTCTTCCGTTTCCCTTTTAGCTTTTAAAGCAGAGAAAAAACCGATAAAAAAGAGAGCATTGGTTACCACTAGTACAAAACCAGAAACAGCTGGTAGGTTGGTGCCCAAAATTAGTGACAGAATATAGTACTGTGCGCAGGCAGCCATGACACAGAGGGAAAGAGGTCTTAACCACATAGAATAATTTGTAAACTGATTAAAAGAACTCAAGCAAATTGAGAAAAAGACATGAGAAAAATGGATCGTAACCAGAGAGAAGAATACAACTAGCGCAACTATTAACATTTTCAATCACCCATTTTTGCTATTCTCAGCAATACCTGTATATGCTTCTTAAACATAAATTTGACTTAGATTTAGAATGAACGTTGATACCCCTTCATTGAAAAAACCGCAAATCTACTCAATATTTTTCCGTCTGATTTCACGATAGTTTGTAACTTACTGAATAGTAGTTTTACCTCCAAAACGTCTGCGGGCATCGATAGATACATGAATGACGAGCTCCAGACGTATTGCAAACGGTGTTTTAGGGAGATAACTGTATCTCTTTAAAACTCAGCCCCGTCAAACCCAACTCGTGAACTCGCTCGTACAAACCACATTTCTTATCTGTACAGAACATTCGCAACCCTGCCCCTTGAACTCGAAACAAACCAGCGCCATTAACAGCTTTCTTCTTCAAAACAAGCTTCTTAAAGGGTCTAACCCGGCTCTGCTTTCCATCGCGAAGTTTCTTAGATAAGAGAGGCGACTTCAAAAAAAATAACAAGAAAGAACATCAACCTCAGAGTCTAATTGATCTGGAGAATAAAACTTGTAGCCTTGAGAGACTAATTCTCGGAATAACATTTCTAAACGCTTATAAGTCATACAATAAGCTTGAAGTTCGTCAACACCAAAAATATTTTCATTCACATCTAAAGTTGGAATTAAGATTGTACATGTGTAATCTTGCTCTCCTAATTTTGGAGAGGAAACATCAACAGATAACAAGACCTCTTCTCCGTTAGGCTTTATAGCTAAGTATCTGGAAGTAAACATAAAAACCATTATATATTGTGCTGCGTTGAAATTTTAGCAACGCAATTTCGAAGTAACGCCACTCCACCTTATACGACAACACGACGCTTAGTAAAAATGCAAAGAGTCACAAATCACAACCAAACTCATTGTTAGCTTTTCTTTTACCGTATGAGAGATATTTTAGCCATATCAATACAGGTAATGTCATCAAGCCCGTTAGTAAAATATCTGCCACCGAGTGATAACCTTGATAAAGCATCAACAAACAATAAGAAACCATTGAGATGATTGTTATAGACCTTACTTTTTGTCCAATAAAAGAGAGAGTTACCACAAAAACTAACGCCAAAGCAGTGTGGGTACTGTAATCGAGTCCAATCGCCGCATATGCATCAAAGTATTTATCAACAAACATTAATGTATAAATATAAACAGCACCTAATATCGTTGTTGAAGCATCGCCCAAAGCGCTTCTCAACCCTGAACGCTTTCCTTTTATTACAAACCAAAATAGCGTCATAATGCCTAACAGAGGAATATACGAATCAGCGATGGCATCTAACTGTTGGTAAGTCATTTTTATAAACCCTCGAATTCTTGTTCATGTGCGTTCAACTTACTACGCACAACAACGACATATCTATTAAGAATGATTGAGCCAAAGTCTAATCGCCATTGAACATCACAAGTAAAAGCAACACAAGATTAAGCTGGAGAATGATTATCATTTACATGAGAGTTTAATGCAAGAAAGTTTATCTACGCCAGCGGTGTGCTCTTCTCGCTACCTAACTGCCTAGACAACCTCTCAACTACCGGCGTTGCTTTGTCTTTTCTCCATATAAAGTAGAGAGATAGTTCTAGCTTGAACTCTTTTAAGGAAATAAACTTAACTAATGGAGGTACTCGCTCAATATGTTTACTGTTTACGATAGCAACACCTTGCTTTGCCGCGACTAATGCAAGCATCGAGCTTTCATGATGAGCCCAGTGAAGAACATTTAGACTCAAGCCAATGTCTCGGAATCTCTGCTCTTGCCAATTAAAAAAAGCAGGATATGAGACTTGAGGGAAGCGAATGAAAGGCAGTGAATTTAGTTGCGCAATGGTAACACCCTCACTAAACATCTCCTTCCAAGACGCTGGATAAGCAAGTGTCATAGGATCCGTTCTAAGTTTAATCGCACCATATGAATCGCCTATGTCATCAAATAAATATACAAATGCGCAATCCAAGCTGCCATTTTCAATATGAGTCAAAAGAGCAGTTGTATTATCTGTAATCATTTCCATCGTGATATCAGGATTTAGAGATCTAAACCGATTAAGTTGTTCAGGAACCAAACCTTCCCATAATACAGCTTCGACAGAACCTAACTTAAGATCTCCGACCGCTCCAGACGCAACTCTTTTTACCGTTTGAGTGGCATTTTCTATATCAGAGACGATTTCAGTCATCTGATTCCTAAAATGTTCGCCTGCTATCGTAAGCGTAAGTTTTCGAGAGACACGGTCAAAAAGTTGAACGCCTAACTCCTCTTCTAAATCACTTATTTGCCGTGAAATTGCAGGCTGCGTGACGTTTAGAACACTAGCGGCTTTTGTAACTCCCCCCGAATTCGCTACAGCAAGAAAATATTTGATTTGTCGGAGATCCATACTGTCCCTTCGTTAACTTTTAGGCATCAAACTATAAGAATATATCAATTTTTGTTATCAAGCAGCTCGGTTACTCTTTCAAAAAAGTTAATCGAAGAGAAAAAATGAACACACTTAAAAATAGAAAGCTAGTTAATGGTATTGGATATGGTTTTTTGACAGTTGTCAGTTGGGGTGTGCTGAATGTCACTACACATGATGCTCTTAGTCGCGGCTTCTTACCCAATGACCTAACAATGCTTAGGTATTGTGTAGCCGCTATAATATGCCTTCCTCTTATGGCAATAAGTTTTCGTCACACAATTCATAGATCTCATTGGCTAAGAGCAGCTGTATTTGCGTTACTTGCAGGACCGTTGTACGGCTGGTTAGTCAATAAGGGCATGCAACTTACCCCTTTATCCTACGCGAGTGTTATGGTTCCCACATTCACAATGATAACTACCGTGTTGTTACTATCGACGCAAGGCGAAAAGATCAATAAAGCTCAGGTTATAGGGATATTCGTCATTGTCTGCGGTTTATATCTACTAACTAATCATTCGTTGAATGTAACACCGCATAGTCATTTGGGAGTGGTATCGTTTTTTCTAGCTGGATTAGCATGGTCTCTATTTACAATATTATTAAGAAGATGGAAGGTTGAGCTGGTTTCAACCATTTTTATGATGAACATTGTCTCTGGTTGTATATATTTCCCCTTCTATCTTTACAATGCGCACTCTGACTTATCTAGTCAACCTATGACATTATGGTTGACACAGACCTTTGTACAGAGCGTGCTTGCTTCAATCATAGTAGTATTCACTTTTGCGCGTACCGTCAGGTATCTAGGTGCGACTGTTTCCTCTACACTTCCTGCGCTTATACCTTTGGTATCAATATCAATAGCTAGCTTATGGTTTGGACAACAAATTACTAACAGTGAAAAACTTGCTTTAACTACGATTACTTTCGGTTTTGTTATATGTACATTGAGCAAACACATTCCAAAAACGAAAACTGAGAACGCAAAGTACCAATAAGAGTTAAACCTGACAGTTACCAGGGGTCAACCAATAGTTGGATGCCCCCTTATAAAAGTTGTTAGTCAAAAAGAATCGTCGAAAGGACTCCTGCAAAGAAGCCCATTAAAAATGGAATCATTCGAGAATGGGTAGCTCCGCTTGACTCTACAATAAGCGCTTGCTCAGGGTTGATAAGATCTGTCCTTGCTTTATATCGGTACATAAAATGGTCATGTGGAAACATCTTCAATTCCTTTCTTTAGTGAACGACAATATTGTGTCGAAGTTTAAAAAAGTAAAAACGAAGAGTTATGATTATGAAGTTCCACTTTTATCCAGTTTCTGTACCAATTTAGGACTCGCTCAGTTAGTCCTTAATCCAAAGCTTTTTAAATGAAATAAGTCCCATACTGTCGATATCTGTACCTTTTATTGTCTCTGAGAAATTGTAAGCAGTTGAAGTTCGCCATAGTGGAATCGATATCCCTTGCTGAACCATCCAGTCCTCACAACGATGGAGCTCTTCTATCAGGTGATGAAGGTCTGTCGAGTGTTCTAGTAGATTATCTACGAACGATATTATGGCTTTTTGCTGTTCAGGTGATAGGCAATAGTCAAAAGCATCACTGCAAAGAAACCATTTATAGTAATTCAATACATAATCGTCCTGAGCAGCATAAATCCCCAAAGCAATGTCTGCATAGTCACTGTCTTGATAGGAAAGTACTGTTATATCTGCTCCTTTTTTCCGCCAGTACTCTATCAAATCTACATAATGTCCCCTATTGATGTCAGCACACCATACATTAATATTACGCTGTGGCTTTTTCATAGTATGGTGGTACAAGTGAACAACTCTGTCGTGATGGAGCCCAGAAATACAATTCGCAACGGGCACTTTGTTAGTAGAAATATTCTCACAGAAGTCTCTAGCATGATTAATAAGCCAAGCTTTTTCATCCATGGAAAGTAAGTCTTCTTTATAGATAAACTCCATCACTTCACACCCCATAGAAAGCGTTTTATTGATCGACGCTGACGGAACAGTAGTTGAATATCCGTGGTGAGTGATATGAGCTTGTATATCTGTTGACGTCGAATCGATTGTCCAACACTCAATTTTGTCTATTAATGCGTTAACAGAAAAGTAACGGGGGTTTTTCGTCAAGCACCAATGAGTATAAGTAGGCTTATCGATAGAGCTAGAGACTGACGAATGTACTTCGAGTTGGAAAACGCCGGTTCCAGTAGGGATATCGCTGCCATCCTTTTCTAAGTATATCGCTGCGTGAGTATCCGCTAACACCCTCAGGATCATGGGGTCTGCAAATGCCATTTCTAGAACAACCCAACGACCATTAGCTCTGACTGACTTTACATGACGATATAAGATTTGCTTCGAATGTGGATAAGACATTAAATATTCAAGGCATCGAGTAACGTGATTAGGCAGCAACGCCTCACCACTATGAAAGTACACATCATCACGCAACCTTAACCACAGTTCAGTTCCCCGAAACTCAAAGTGATGCGCTAAACTTGGTTTAACCAAATCAGAGTCTTTGTCGTAACAAAGTAACGTATCAAATAACCCATTTATGTACGGTCTAGATATTGGACGAATTGCTTTTAGAGGGTGCAATTCAGGCAAGCAATAAGGTACCAACATTGCAAGATGATTATGAATTTTGAGGACCTCCTGAGCTTTGTCTAGCCATTCAGGAAGATTGTTTCGAAAAGTATCATAATAGCCGAACTGCTCTGCATATCTCGCAGCTTCACTTAATTGACCTTTGGAGCAATATGATTCCAAAACTCCTAATAATGCACTTTCAAAGCTTACATTGATAACCAGTATAGACTTATGCCCTCTACCTTTCCCTGGTTTCCAGGAAAGCCAACCTATCGATGTAAGCGTCTTTATCAGCTTTGTCACGTTGCGGTCAGAGCATGATAACTGCTCAGCTAAAGTACGTATATCAGTTGCGCAGAACTCCTTGACTGGATACTGAGTACAAAGTTGTTTAAGGCGCTGTAAATGAATTTGATTGATAAAAGGTGAACTCGATTTCTCTAACATGTCATAGTTACTTCTTGAAATTTGAATGATAGTGATGCCCACATCACCCAACTCAATCGCTTTATTTAGATTACGTGTTGATGTTTTTAGTGAAGCGCGAGTTTAGTACGACTGTCAACAAGAATAGATTATTTGTGTTTATTGGTTACAGTTGAAGAGCATGTCTTTTGACCACCATGCTAGCAGGTGATGTATTGAAACTTAGTGGAATCTTTATCCACTCAGAGATACCTACCTTAAGTTAGAGAAACACGCATACAAACACCAATTCAGTTTATCAGTTGGGTAGGCAGGACATCTAGATAAAATGATAATTGCGAGGAGCTCAGGAAAGGCTCAAAGAGGTAAGTCAGAAAAAGTATGGAAGGTGTTAAAAAGAGTTCATGAAGTGATAAATATTACTCTCTTACAAAAAACTCCGAAAAACACTGTAGTTTTTCGGAGTTTTTAACTGGTACCAGAGTGGCGGAAGTAAAATTCTCCTAAGAGAATCTAGGGACTATTTTACCAGCTTTGCTCTATTCCCAATCAAGAATAACCTTGCCTGACATACCGCTACGCATTACGTCGAAGCCTTCTTGGAAATCATCAATCTTGTAGTGGTGCGTGATGATTGGTGATAGATCCAAACCAGATTGGATTAATGAAGCCATCTTGTACCATGTTTCGAACATTTCACGACCGTAAATACCTTTGATCACCAAACCTTTGAAGATAACTTGGTTCCAATCGATACCCATGTCTGATGGTGGAATACCTAGAAGTGCAATGCGACCACCGTGGTTCATCGTCGTTAACATGGAGTTAAATGCTGATGGGTTACCAGACATTTCTAGACCTACGTCGAAGCCTTCTGTCATGCCTAGCTCGGACATTACGTCTTCTAGCTTCTCTTCAGCCACGTTTACTGCGCGAGTTACGCCCATCTTACGAGCAAGCTCTAGGCGGTATTCGTTTACATCTGTGATAACAACATGGCGAGCACCAACGTGTTTCGCTACCGCAGCTGCCATGATGCCGATTGGACCAGCACCTGTGATCAGCACGTCTTCACCGACGAGGTCAAAAGAAAGCGCAGTGTGTACAGCGTTACCAAACGGGTCAAAGATTGATGCTAGATCGTCAGAGATGCCTTCTGGGATTTTGAACGCGTTAAACGCTGGGATCACTAAATATTCTGCGAATGCGCCTTCACGGTTTACACCAACACCGATCGTGTTGCGACACAGGTGAGTACGACCACCGCGACAGTTACGACAATGACCACAGGTGATATGACCTTCACCAGAAACGCGGTCGCCGATTTCAAAGCCACGAACTTCCTGACCAATCGCAACCACTTCACCCACGTACTCGTGACCTACAACCATAGGAACTGGAATTGTCTTTTGCGACCATTCGTCCCAGTTGTAAATGTGTACGTCAGTGCCACAGATAGCGGTTTTCTTAATTTTGATCAGAATGTCGTTATGGCCAACTTCCGGTTTTTCAACCTCAGTCATCCAGATGCCTTCTTCAGGCTTTAGCTTTGATAGTGCTTTGATTTTCATAATATTCACCCAATATTGCCCCGCTCTATGCGTGGCAAAAAATTCTTTCATCTACCGTCATTAAAGAAGAGGTAAAGGCTTTACCCATGAGCCGACTCAAAAGAGTTGGGAAAGCCTTTGTAACCTTTTAGTCTCTCAGACTTAGATGATGCCCATATCTTTACCAACTTGGATAAACGCATCGATTGCTCGGTCTAGCTGCTCACGAGAGTGTGCTGCAGACATTTGAGTACGGATACGCGCTTGACCTTTTGGTACTACAGGGAATGAGAAGCCAATTACATAGATGCCTTTCTCTAGTGCGCGCTCAGCAAATTCTGCTGCTACTTTTGCGTCACCTAACATAATTGGAATGATCGCGTGGTCAGCACCACCCATAGTGAAGCCTGCGTCTTCCATACGAGCACGGAAGTGTGCTGCGTTTTCCCATAGACGCTCACGTAGGTCACCGCTCTCTTCTAGTAGATCCAGAACGCGGATAGAAGCGTTTACGATTGCTGGTGCAACAGAGTTAGAGAATAGGTATGGGCGAGAGCGCTGACGTAACCAGTCAATCACTTCAGCTTTACCAGATGTGTAACCGCCTGAAGCGCCGCCCATTGCTTTACCTAGCGTACCGGTGATGATGTCGATACGGTCCACTACGTTATGGTGTTCGTGCGTACCTGCACCTGTTTTACCCATAAAGCCAACAGCGTGAGAATCATCAACCATAGTTAATGCGCCGTACTTATCTGCTAGGTCACAGATAGCTGGAAGGTTAGCCACTACGCCGTCCATTGAGAACACACCGTCAGTTACGATAAGAATGTGGCGAGCACCCGCTTCTTTTGCAGCGATCAATTGTTGCTCTAGTTCTTCCATGTTGTTGTTTGAGTAGCGGAAACGCATCGCTTTACATAGACGAACACCGTCAATGATTGACGCGTGGTTTAGAGCGTCAGAGATGATCGCATCTTCTTTACCTAGGATAGTTTCAAATAGACCCGCGTTTGCATCGAAACATGATGTGTAAAGAATCGTGTCTTCTTTACCTAGGAACTTAGAAAGCTTCTGCTCAAGCTCTTTGTGGATGTCTTGAGTACCACAGATGAAACGTACTGAAGCCATACCAAAACCGTGCTCGTCCATGCCTGCTTTGCCCGCTTCGATAAGCGCTGGGTGGTTAGCAAGACCAAGGTAGTTGTTTGCACAGAAGTTTAGTACTTCTTCACCAGTAGAGATTTTAACAGCCGCTTGCTGTTGAGACGTAATGATACGCTCTGCTTTGTAAAGACCTTCCGCCTTCACTTCTTCAATTTGCTGTTCAATCTGTTGGTAAAATGCAGAAGACATTCGCAATTCCTTCCTGTTTATTTTGTCGAGTTTTCACTCGATTAGAATTAGGTTGAGCCTTTATGTGACGGGGGTCACAGGCAATTACTTCTCAATTAAGTGTAGTGTAATTCAAGGAAGGAAAAACGATTATCCCTTAAGGTGGAAAAGCATTAATGAATTATAGGCACGAATCCAACTAATGCTTTTCTATGAGGTTGTATTGAAAGGAGTTATAGCCAAGTTGGCGTTGTTAAAAGCGCTTCAAACTCCTTCGCTGGCAATGGTCGGCTATAGTGGAAACCTTGTCCGAACTCACAGTTTAGGTTTTTCAAGTAATCAACGTGACGCTGCTCTTCAATGCCTTCTGCGACGATCTTAAGGTTAAGCGCTTTCGCCATTGCAATAATAACGTTCACAAGCTCACGATCCGATTCATTCTCAAACATGTTCTGTAAGAAACTGCGATCAATTTTAAGTCGGTCAAATGGGAATTTCTGTAAGTAACTCAATGCTGAGTAACCGGTACCAAAGTCATCAATCGTTAGCTTCGCCCCCATCGCACGTAAGTTATCTAACATGCCCATCAGTTCATTGCTGTGGTTGAATAAAAGACTTTCAGTAACTTCAACATCAAACAATTCAGGCGGCAGTCCCGACTCCTCAAGATGAAGCTTGATTTGCTCAAAGAGGCGATCACAGTATCTAAACTGCACACTAGAAAAATTTACTGATACAAACAAAGGTGAATCTTTCTGCCACTTCGCTGCTTGGTGACATGCTTGACGAATAGCGAAATCACCAAGTTGATGAATCAAGCCGTTCTTTTCTGCAATCGAAATAAACTCTTCTGGGTTCACAAACCCAAACTTGTCGTCATTCCAACGCATTAGAGCTTCAGCGCCGACAATCGCTCCGCTTTCTAAATCAATAATAGGTTGGTAGTAAAGCTCTAATAAGTCTTGCGAAATGGCGTTACGCAAGCGAGTTTCCAACTCTAAGAAGCGCTGCAAATCTTGGTTCATGTTGTGATCGTAAAAACAGAAAGCGTTACGTCCATCCTGCTTAACTCGATACATGGCCATATCCGCGCACGCCAACAACTGCTCGGCGTTATCACCATCTTCTGGGAAGACTGACATTCCGACACTCGCCGAGAGGAAAAACTCGTGGTTTTGCCATACAAACGGCTCGTTAAATACAGATAGAACCGTTGTCGCAAATCGTTTTGCGCTGTCCGCATTGTGCAAGTCTGGAATCACTAACAAAAACTCATCACCGCCAATCCGAGCCAATAAGTCTGTTTTTCGAACTGCGTTGTGCAATCTTTCCGCTGCGAGTTTTAAGACTTCATCACCAACGAAATGTCCCATGGAATCATTAATCTGCTTGAAATGATCAAGGTCGATGAACATCACCAACACATTCGAACCGATGCGTTCTGCACGTGAAAGCTCTAAGTCGAGACGCTCGGAGCCATAAACTCGGTTTGGTAATCCGGTCAAGGAGTCATGTTTCGCTTGATAAGCTAACTCCATCTCTGACGATTTACGGCGCTCGATTTCACTGGTCAGGCGCTGGTTCTGTTGAGAAAGAAAGTCTTTACGCTTTTTCTCCTCTTCCAATTTTATTTTCAGCTCTACACGAGTGTTGTTTAGCGTGAATGCATAAAGCAACCCAACCACAATCATGATGGCAAGTACACTTAAACCATTAATGAACATGCGTGAAGTATAAATATCTCGCTCACTGAGTGATTCAAACCACGCCATCAACTTAAAGTGATGATGTTCAATGGGTACTTCAAAATAGATTTTTTGCTTTAGCTCTTTGGCAAGGGCTTCTGGATCCGTGATGTTTTCTTGTTCCAGCTTACGACTAATAGAATCCCAAACTTCCATTTCCACATCGTTGATCTTTAACACCATCCGGCTATAGCTGCCTTCATGTTCTTGATTCGTCAGTTGGGAAATCACCACTTCTTTGTTGATGTCAGCAATCAAAAAGCCAACAGGCTTGCCAGAAAACATCACTTGCTTAACGACTTGAATGAGGACCTTACCATCATTTTGTATCGCTCTGACTTCCTCAGGATGAGCGTGGTCATTAAGCAATCGAGACGTATCAATACGATGATCTGTTTTAACGCCCGTAGTGACGATGGTTGAACCATCAAGACCAACTAACGTCAGCTTGGTGTAGATGATCTGGTTGTTGACAGTTTTCGCGTCGGCTTTCTCTTGCAGCTTACGCTTCAAGTTGATCAAACTAGCACCTAGGCCATATTCCATCGACATGCCTGAAGCAAGATTCGCAAAGAAGGTCTGCACCGTTTTATCAGTTGATAAGTGGTCGACATCTTCGCTGGCTATCGTGAATAAATTATCGAGAGTACCCGCGTAGCTTTTTACCTTTAGGTCAAGTTCACGATGCTGAGAATCTTTTAATTTGTTTTGACCTAAACTCGTCACAGTAATAATCATCGCTAAATAGAGCGACACCAAAATAGCACTGACGGTGATGATCTTCTGGCTTGATATCTTTTTTACAGACTTTCTCATATATCGTTCTTACTATCTTCTAAGAAGTAGTCATTATAAAAATAGTAAATTGACGGGTAGTATTTCTCGACCAACTTCTGGTACGTCCCATCTTTTTTAATTGACTTCAAATATTGATTAAATGCGGCTTTTAATTCAGGGGAGTCCTTACGGAAGGCAACCGCCATTTTTTGATTTTCGGACACAGGACCAATTACTTTGATTTCTCCTGGCCACTTTTCCAATGCAATCAGTGTATCTGCTACATCAAGCAGTGTACTTTCTGCATCATTCTTCATTATCGCTGGCACCATCTCATTCAATCGACGCTGCCCATCAGGCAAAATAACTTTTGCTCCCGTGTCATACAGATTGTAAAGGTTCGGGTCTAGACACGAGTGCTCCATCGCCAGAACTTCACGACCTTTGATAAGCGATTTCACCATCGAGATATCGTTCTCAATGGAACCTGTCGGTTTGATTGGAGTAAGGGTGGAATCTGTACGTGCGACTAACCAAACCGCAGATGGGAAGTAATCATCAGAAAAATCGACGACATGAGTTCGCCAATCAAGAATAGTGACTCCGTTAGCAATCAGATCACCTTCAATGGGCATCGTTTTGCCAACCTGAAGCTGAGCGTCTTTGTAATCAACTTGTTGACCTGTCAGTTTACCTACCACATTGTTCCATTGCGCTGGTACGTATTCATATCGGACGCCAAGAGACTGAGCAAACCCTTTAATAATATCCACATCCAGCCCTGTCAAAGTCTGCACTTCACCTTGGTCGATGTAAGAAACAAAGTTCGCGTATGGCACACCGATATGACGCAAAACGCCGCTGTCTTTGATGTCTTGTAAATCACCAGCAAACACTGAAGCAGAGAGTAGTGACGTCATACCAACAGCCATTGCCGTCATGGTTCGTTTGATTAATTTCACTGACATGGTGAATATCCCTCTCTTTAACAAAGCGCCCAAACATGGGCGCTTTGACGATAAACAACATTAGAACGAGTAATAAAGATCCGCAATGGCTTCAACCAGACCTTCTACATCTCTCTCATCATGGAATAAATGAGTCGAAATGCGCAACGCATGTGTTTCGTACGAATCATCCTTGTACAACTTGAAGCTTGTTGTACGGATGATGTAACCATAATCTTCACGAAGACGATCACGGAACTGCGTTAGTCGTTCTTCATCTGTTACATCAAAAAACGGGTTAAACGTAGTCAGACCGCTAGTTAAGCCCTCAACGTTTGGTGAGTACATTTGCGCCTCAGGTAACGCTTCGCTAAGCAGCACCTTACATAACTCACTTAACTCCAAGATGCGTTCTTGAATTCGATCGCGACCAATTTCATCCCACATCTTACAGCTGTCAGCAAGTGCTTGTTTTGCTGGGTAGTTGTCATTACCAATGTACTGCATTTGTAACTGCTTACCTAGGTAATCTGCATGAGATAAAGAAGAGTTAATCAACCACAATGGGTTTTCACGATCGCTCCAGTACTCATTTAAGCGTTTACCGTTGTCACGTACATATAAGATACCCGTAGCGCCCGGACCACACTGCCATTTATGACCAGAACCTGCATAGAAATCACAGTCCATGTCATGGAAATCAAGATCGAACATACCCACAGTGTGCGCACCGTCAACTAAGGTCGGGATTCGATGTTGCTTAGCCAAAGAACAAATGGCTTTCGCTGGAAGTGTTGTGCCAGTTTTGTAGGTGATATGAGAGAATACGATTAACCGAACATTTTGATGTGCTTGAATCGCATCGCTGAACGCTTGAATATAGTCTTCTTCTGTCACATCTTCTGTACCAGTGAAGACAGGAAGTTGAATCTCTACGACATCCACACCAAATCGATGCTTGGCAACGTTCATAGGGGACGTCGCCGCAACGTGTTCGTGATGAGTGGTTAAGATCACATCGCCCGGCTCGAAGTGAAGACCGTTGATGATAGAGCATAGACCATCAGTAGTGTTACGACTCAAGATGATTTCATCCGCATTTGCACCAAAGCCCGGTGCAACTTGCGTCACCATTTCAGACACATAAGGCCATGAACCAAATTTATTCTTCATGTCCCACGGGTATTTCGCAACCAGTTTGTTGTTGTCCTCATACCCTTCAAGAACATGTCTTGGCATTGAGCCCGTAGTACCGATGTTCATATAAGTCGTTCGCTTATCCAAAACGAACTGCTTTCGAACTTTACGCCAGAGGCGTCTTTCATTTCTTTTACCTAGTCTGCTCCAATCGATATTCTGTCCCTTTGCTTGAACAGCACCAGAAAACGCCGAAGCACTGACGCCAGCCACAACTGCACCAGTTGCACCTTTTAAAAAATTGCGGCGGCTGCGATTAGTCTTAATAGATTCCTTGTCGCTCATCTTTTCGATCCTTGTCGGAAGTTTAGCCATATTATTAATTATGAATCCGTAACTAACTGTTACTTAAACATTATTACCAAATAGATTCCCTGTTTAGATTTTTCGGCGGCAATTAAGTGACTTTAGTTCCATTTTTTCATTTCATTTGATGATATAACCAACAGTTCTTTACGATAAAAATAAACAACTAAACGCATATTACAATATTCACTAAAACACCTAACTCTAATATAAATAGAAATTAATTTTATAATGTAAAAATCATAAAAAAGCGTGAGTTGTAATATTTACGAAACAAATTAGATCGCAAGGTTAATATTAAGTTCTAGCACGTTAAATATGCAACAGAATAAATTTAATTCATCAGCGCTATCATTCGTTTGTTGAAATAACAATCATGACGAATTATTAAGCGAAAAATTCTATTTAAACAGTAGATTTGTTCGATGAACAGAAAGGGAAAGTAAGCAAGAGGAAGGTGGCGGTAGCTATACCCAAGTAATCTCGAGACACTTCATTCAGCGAGAATGGCTTGGGTATAGATAGATTAAACGGCTCGTAATGTGAACTTTTGTTGATATTGAGATGGTGTGCTGCTGGTCTCTAGATAACTGTGATGCAACATGAGTATCGACTGTACAATCTTGGTCCCAATACCTAGCGAGCCTCCCTGTGCTTCTTCTTCAATATGGTTAATAAAGGCAAAATGAATTCTTGATTTATCGTCACTCAAATGAGCATGACAATGTACTTCAGAACGCATTGGACTGTGGCGCAGCGCATTTTCAAGCAAGTTAAGCACCAACCGCTCTAAAAGACCTTTATCACCCACGGTTTGAATTTCGTTATCGACGTCTATTTTCAGCAGCACTTCTTTTCGAGCAAACTGGCTTTGCATCGTCTCGGCGCACTCTGCCATCAAGGCTCCAAGATCCACTGGTCGATACTCGTAATTCGGCATGGGCGCTTCTTTTCGAGCTACGTCCAACAAAGAGTGCAATTGCGTAGATAGCTTCTCACAGTTTCTGAAAGCGACGTCAATCAAAGGGTCGGATTCCGGATGCTGCAAACGCCACGTTTCCAAATAGCCAAGAACGCTCGATAACGGTGTTTTTAAATCATGACTAAGCTGCAATAAGCTTTGACGACGATGAGACGATTGATACTCCAACTGCAAAAACTGTTGCTGGATATGCTTCGCCATCATCTGATAGGAATTTGCTATCGGTACTAATTCCGGAACTTGGCGCGTAAAATCGGGTTGCAGGCGGAAATCATGTTCTGCTTGTTGTTGAAGCTGATTGGTCACACGCTCAATCGGGTTCAATAAACTGCGTTTCACTAACACATAAGCACCTAATGCAAAGCCTAAAATAGACACTAAAACTAACCCAGCGAGCGCGATATAAGGTGTGTCTACTTGGGCGTTGGCAATCGCATCATGTCTGGTACTGCCAATGACTACATAGAGATAACCCACGGTTGAGCCGAGTTCCTCAATCGCTGCTACGGAAAACACTTTGTGCTCGCCACGATTACGAGGATCTTCGCCTAAGATGGGGAATGGCTCGTCATTCAAGAATCGTTTAATTGGGTTAAGATCTACCTTACCCATGATCTCTGCACCTTCTGGTGCTGCATGGGTAGTGATGTTGCCTTGGCTATCAAGAAAGTAAATTTCGAAATCCGGACCAATCAACATAAGGGTATGAAAAATGGATTTGAGCGCTTTCGGGTTGTAATCCGTACCTATCATCAACGGATTATCATCACGCATGTGGCTTGCCAGCTCTTTGTGCAGACTCTGTTTAGTGCGTAATTCAATGGTCTCTTTTTGCCAATTGTACGTTAATGCAATAACGGCTGCTGCTAAACAAAACCATAGGCTCGTGAACACCACTAAGCGAGATTTGAAGCTCATCCTAGCGCCTCCTTAATCAGTCATTACTTGGGTGGTAAAGCTACTGTCGTGGTTGAAACTTGTACCCCACGCCCCATACCGTCTGGATAAAATGATGATCAGAGTCAGACAAAGACAACTTGCTACGTAGGCGATTGATGGTGCTACACACCGTATGATGATAACCGGAATGGCTGGTATTCCACACATGGTCGAGCAATTCATCTTTACTGTAGACTCTACCCGGGCGTGTCGCGAGGAATTGCAGCAAGGTAAACTCTGTCGCGGTAAGAGTGACATCCTTGTCATTTAGGGATACCTGATGCAATTCTGGAATAATTCTTAATGGACCAAAATCCATGCTATCTTCAAGTTCACTTCTTTCAACTTGTACTTCAACGGTTTGACTTACCCGTCGCAATACATTGCGTACTCGAGCTTGAAATTCTAATACGCTAAACGGCTTGGTAATGTAGTCATCCACACCCGCCTCCAAACCATCCACTTTATCCATCTCACCATCTCTGGCGGTCAGCATGAGCACAGGGCTCCAATCTTGTTGCTGACGTAAATAATGGCAGATATCTAAGCCGTCACCGTCTGGCAAACCTCGGTCAAGAATGAGTAAATCAAAAGGTTGTTGTTGGTATTGCGCTTTGGCTTCGGCGACATCCGTTACCCGCAACACTTGGTGTCCTTGAAACTTGAGATGCATTTGAACCAGTTCTGCCAAATCATCATCGTCTTCTACCAGCAAAATGTTCGCGACTAAATTGATTGCCTGCTGTTCCATGGTCCTTTCCCTGCGTCTGAGAATCCTCACTTTGCACATGACCGGAACAAATCGGAATTTCTTTCAAAAAAGGTTCCGATGACGCCATGAGGGTTAAAGCGCTCGGCTACAAGCGCTTTGGAAAGGAGACGCCATCGGAGCCTGTATTACTCGACTCGGGTGATAGTGAGTTTCGCGCCAGGATTCAGGAAGCGATGGTTCGCAGAAAGCGCAGAATTGGCTAAACCATCATCTTTACTTACCACTCCAGCGTGAAACGCCACTACGTCATTTGTGTCGTTACGAGCAGCATTAAAGCCTTCACCACCGCCTGCTGGTCCCGGAATGGTGGCTGCAAGTTCATCGTTCAATTCCGTGCCGGAATCCCAAACGTTCATGCTCATTTCGTAGCTTTCTCCCACCGCCAATGATTTAAGCGATAGACCCGTTTCCCCAACAAACGCATCGTTGGTGTTCACAAACATGGAAGCGACTGAAACGTAGCCCGCTTTGTGTGGGTCAACTGTAAAGGTTACGGAATCACTTGAACCAGGAAGCACTAAACCATTACCTGACAACGTTTGGTAGACATAGTCATTGGAATCCTTTAGCGCTAACAGCTCGGCATTGCTGCCCCCTTCTGCAAGATGCTCAAGCTCAATAGAAGAGCTTTTGCCAATTTCAAACAGTTTGTATTTGTCGTTGTGAGCCAAAATCGCAAGTGGCGACATTGGTTGATTCGCGGTCAAGTTTGCAACGTTAATCGTGTAGCGGTATGACTTCACCACATCATTATCATCATCGCTTGGACAACCGGCGAGTAAGCCGACTGAAGCTGCTACGAGTAAGATTCTGTATTTCATACATCCCCCTTACTTCACAACAATTGTGATGGTTGCAACTGGGTTCAGCCAACGATGGCTGCTACTGTCTAGGTCACTGATGCCGCCAGTTGGATCGCTATCACCAAGGTTACCCGGATGCACGTGAACTTTGTCATTAGTCACTGCAGCTTCAACACCGGTGCCGCCTGTACCAAAGGTAATGAAAGGTGGATTTGGCATGCTACCTTTAAGTTCATCATTGGCTTCTGTGCCTGCATCATAACTTCTTAGCGTTGCTCGGTATGTGCCAGCTTCCGTTGGGATTTTCCAGCTATCTAGCCCCACGAAACCATCATTGGTTGGCAGAAGCATCGCACTAAGAGACAAGTATCCATGATCACCACTGTTCATGGTAAAGGTGGTTGCGACACCCGGATTCAAAATACCACCAGCCGGGTTCTCAACCACAACACCACCAGCATTACCAATGACACTAGCAAGACCCGAGATGTCACCACCTTCCGCCATTGCTTCTAACTCTGGGGTAGCGGCTTCACCGGTTCTGAACATCTTAAGATCAGAGCCATGCGCTGCGACAATCAGTGGCGTAAAGTAAATGCCTTTTGTCGCGTTAGTCACGGTGATTTCCAGTTCTGCTGCATTCACTGATGCAGAGCCTAGTGCCATAGCGACTGAAGTCATGACGAGTCCGAGTTGGGTACGTTTTTTCATTGTGATTCCATCCTTTAATGAGGGTTGAACTACTCAAGTCCATGTTTACGGCTTTACTTCTTTGTTTGTAACTTGAGTAGGTTAAGCATTACGTTTCGAACGTTTTGCGTTCTTGCCTCTAAGAATGACGAACAAATCTATCAGCAACTTCATCGAATTCTCATAAAATTCTCACAAGTTCTGTTCGATTTTTTCAGCAGCGATTTTTACTCTTAATCAGCTATTTACACTTCGTGTACTCCCCTCCTACAATGCGGTATTCCCTGTTTAAATCACGATTCTCAGCATGATTCATAATGTACTGGCTGCTTACTATGGCGAAATCTACGGCATCGCTTTTTTCAATCACTACTTGAACCATTACGCCCATGGTGAACAACAAACGCTGTGGCAAACCTTGATTGAAGTAGAAGAGCTCACCGCAGAAAAGCTCAAGCCTGTATTACTAGCAAATGGCATGGATATCGAAAGCCGACACCAAGAGATGCTTGATAAAGGCTTGGCAGACGCAACCAAGTGGATAGAGTTGCCATGGCTGGAGTTGGTGGCAACTCTTCTGAAGTGGGTAGAACCTTATGAGGTCAAGTATCGAGAGTGGCATGAAGAAGTGAAAGCTTCACAGCAGTATTCAATCGCTGAGCAAGAAGCTATCGAGTTGATTGCGGACCATGAAACAGCCATTTATCACTGTTGGCAGCACTACCATATTGGTGAATCTGGCTTGCCTGCCCTGAATGCCTTCTTAGCAAAATATCGCTAAAGCGAGACGGTGACACTTGAACCGAACAAAACCGTACCAGACAATACCGTTATTCCGCTGCGCAGAACTGAACAAATATGGTTAACCCAAAACTCATTGCCCTACTCCCTGATCTTGCTTCGTTTATCTTAGTGGTAAACGAGGGCAGTTTTACCGCTGCAGCCAAACAACTTGGCGTGACACCATCGGCTTTAAGTAAGTTGATCACACGGTTAGAACAAGCCCTCTCAGTGAAACTGTTCGAGCGAACGACTCGCAAGTTGATCATCACTCAAGCCGGGCAAAAGGTTTACGACCAAAGCATCGCCATGGTGAATGCGGCGCAGCAAGCGGTTGAATTATCGGCGGAAGATCATGCCGAGCCCACGGGTGCACTCACAGTGGCTGCACCCGAAGCGTTTCTTAACTCGGTGCTTCAACCATTTGTGTTGCCATTCCTAGATCGCTACCCAAACATTCAGCTCAAGCTACGTGCTGCTGATGGTGAGATTGATCTTTTTCGCCAAGGTATCGACGTAGCATTTAAGCTCACCGACAAACCCGATGAGAATCTGGTACTCAAAGAGATCAGCAAGACCAATCTTGTTTTGTGCGCCTCTCCAGATTACCTTGCCAAACACGGTATGCCAGAGCATCCGACTGAACTTGAGCAGCACGATTGTATTTATCTTGCTGAAAACGACAAAGACAACATCTGGTCTTTCTTTAAAGAAGAAGCTTTCCACTCTATTGCCGTGAGTGGACGCTACGCCGTTAACCACTCTCAAATGCGCTTGAACGGGGTTAAGTCTGGCTTGGGAATTGGAATCTTCCACGACTTCGTGATTAAAGACGCGTTAGAACGAGGAGAAGTGGTAGAGGTTCTGTCTGATTGGATGATCAAAAGTAACTACCACGGCGCTATCGCGATGCAGTATGCACAAACCAAATACATGCCTGCTCGCCTGCGCGTGTTTATTGACTTCGTTAAGGAGCACTTAGTCTCCGGAGAGGCTAACCATGTTTAATGCCCTTCACCACGTCGCAATCATTTGCAGTGATTACCCAACATCAAAACACTTTTACACCCAAGTCTTGAGGCTAAAAGTCATTGCTGAAAATTATCGTGAAGCCAGAGACTCGTACAAGCTCGACCTTGCTCTACCTGATGGAAGCCAAGTTGAGCTGTTTAGCTTTCCGGGCGCACCGAATAGACCAAGCTTTCCCGAAGCACAAGGGTTGAGACATCTCGCGTTTTTGGTTGATGATGTTGAGCAAGTAAAAGTCTACCTCGAATCGAATGACGTTGAAGTCGAGCCGATTCGTATTGACGAGTTCACAGGCAAAGCATTTACCTTCTTCCAAGATCCAGATGGCTTGCCGCTGGAGATTTATCAGAAATAAAAAGAGCCAGCAATTCGCTGGCTCTTTTACTATTTCACTTGTCTCTTGCTAGTTCAACGCCGTTTTCAGCTTCTCGACGCGGTTGAACAACAGCCAATCCAGTGCGAGAACGGTAACAATTGCCAAACCGCCCATCGGAAACGCCAAACACAATACTACCAACGTTACTAAACCAAGCTTCCAAATTCCGTCTTGTTGAAATTTAGGTGGCGCCCCTAATGCAGCACTGCGACTTGGTCTACGAATCCACCACATCACAACCCCTGTGATTGAGATTAAAATGAACGCCAGACAGAACACCACGTTGAGCACTTTGTTCAATACACTCACATCGCCTTGGTGCAATGACACGCCTGCCGCCATGAACTTGGCAAACAAACTGTAATCTTGCCATGTGACGTCCACCAACAAGCGACCGGAATATTGGTCAAAGTGACTGGTGCGATCTTGTCTTGGATCGGAAATATCACCGCCCATTGAGTTAGCAGCCACGGTGTAAACACCTGTCTCAGAGCGTGGCAAAAATAGCTTATAGCCAGTAAAACCCATCATTTCTGCCTTGTGGACGATATCATCAATAGATAGTGCATCATGACTGCCTGCATAAGCCGATTCTTCCTTCATGTTGGCGTGATCATGAGCTGGTTTATCTTTCGACTGTGGCACAGCAGCAAGCTCTAAGTTCCATGGCACCTCTTCTGATGCACCATGATTCAGGTCTTGGTGTGTCAGTGTCGACTCTGGTTTCTCACCCCATGTGTAATAGGTTGGGAAGGTATTCCAAGCTTGCACCATTTTCGCGCCCCATATCCCAGCCCAAGACAGACCTGAAATCAAAAAGAACAACAGAACAATTGATAGCACACCGCCTAAATTCGCATGCAGATCTCGCATCAAAATACGAGTTCCACTGCCAAAACGAATTTTCAAAAAGCCAGCACGGCTTGCGTTGTCTCTTGGTAACCACAGGTACAAACCAGACACCAACAGTAAAATGCCTAAACTGGCGGCGATTTCTATTAACCGATCACCCAAATCACCAATAAGCAAAGTGCCATGGACGTTATTCATCAGTTCATAGATGCTATCACCACGGTTAATCGTCCCTTGTACTTCTCCGGAGTATGGGTTCACAGCAACAATCAATGAGCTGCCTTCTTGATTTTGAATCGAGAATCGGTTGGCGATATCAGATGTTTTTGCAGGCACAAATTGGGTGATATTAAAATCGGGATACGCCTGCTTTACCGCGTCTAACTGTCTAGAGACAGGAACGGTTTGCTCTTGCGGTATAACGTGCAACGTTGCCTCATATCGAGCCAGTTCGATTTCATCATCAAACAGCATCACTAACCCCGTAAGGGAGAGCATCAACATAAATGGAATAACGAATAAACCTGCGTAGAAGTGCCATCGCCACGTCATAAAATAGATGGACTTTTCGCGTGAAGCTTCCTTGAGTTGAGGCTTTGCCGAGTTTCTCAACATGTGTATTTTCCTTTTTTCATTGTGAACACCCAAATTCAGTCAAACGCATCCTGAACATACTCATCGGTATGTGACGTCATTTGACTTAGATTCGGGAGTACCACTGCTCGAATGGCAGTGTTGTTGGCTTTATTTACTTGTAATTGTTTTTGTTATGAGAAAAAGGAAATTGGGGGAGCACGAGGAACTGGCGTTTCAAATCGCACACTTAGAGCCAAATAAGTGTAGCTGTCAGAAACGACCAAGCTCAATCTTGAGAGTATCGGTGTCGTTGGAAGTGTATCGTGATGAAAAGTCGAGAAGTGGCTGAACGGACAAGGCTTACCTTTGTGGCTGACGGAGTTGTCGCCCTCTTCTATCTGCACCAACTCAAAACCGTTCAGTGTACATAGCGTCGCCCACACCCCCATGCTGTTACCATGAGCATTGATAACAGGCATCAGTGTCACTAGTGCCCAACTTAGAGCACTAGCAAATAACATGGAGCGATAAAAAGGAATTAATCTACGCATAACGGTGACTTAACAAATTTCACATAGCGTAACCAATTCTGAGTGCTAGCTCAAAAAGAGGATTCATAAGTGGCTGCTACCTCACAGGTTTTCTTGAATACTGTGATTGACAGGCACAAAAAAGCCCGCCGAAGTGGCAGGCTGATGGTCATCTTTTCAAGTTGGATAAACGGTTAGCTAAACAGCTTGCTCCAAATACTTGGGTTACGCTTATCGTGGTACTCTTCGCGTAGACTATCGATTTCACGTAATTGATCTTTCGCTTCTTGTAGCTTGCCCGCATCGAGATCAGCTTCAATCTTATCTAGCGTTACCGTCAACTTGTTAAAGCCTTCTAGGTAGATATCAAACTTCTCTGGTGGGTAATTACCACGCTTAGATTGTTCGACGATCGCTTGCAAGCTATCAATCGCAGATTTCATGGTTTCAACATCAGACGCTTCCGCCGCCTGTTTGAATTCCATCTTCATCTGCTTCATGTTTTGTTTTAAATCGACGGCTTCTGCCATTGCATAAGTTGAGCCTAACGCAATCACACACCCCAGTATTAAAGGACGTAACATCTTCACTTCTCCATTGAATGCCGAATTCTGAGTCGGCTTTTTAATGCGAGCAGTGTAAAGCAATCCCTTAACACTTGCATAACCAAAAGTGTAATCAAGTTTATGCGTTGCGAATCTCGTCATACTCTACGATTGGCTTACGACCGCGCAACTCTAAGAAGGCTAAGAATTGTTGTGCTGAGTGAGTAATAACTTTGCTACTGTCGATACCCACTCTGTCCATTAACTCGCCGACTAAGCTCAGATTACCCACATCATGGCAGAAGTGTGCATCGCTGCCGGTAGTGAAAAATACACCCAATTCTTTGCCGATTTGTGCAATCTCATGGCAGCGGTCTACACTACCGACGCGGCTATTGCCCTTCAGAGTGGTGTTGTTAATTTCAATCGCTACATTGTTCTCTTTAGCGCACTTCAGCACAGCTTCAAAATCAAAGTCAAAGTTGGGGTTACCTAAGTGACCCAACGCATCAACACGACCATTTTTGATGATATTCAACAACGCTTCCGTGTGCGTGGCACTATCTGCAGGGCGGAATACTGGCTCATGAAAACTGGCAATCACCCAATCCAAATTTCGATCAACGCTGTCGGGAATGTCGATATCACCTTGAGTGTTCATGATGTTAGATTCAACGCCACGAATGATCGCAACCCCCTCAAGAAAACGAGGCAGAATTTTCTGGTTAGAGAAAAACCAGTAATGAGGCGCACCCGGCATTGATTCAGCGTGATCGGTCGTACAGAACATATCAAGCCCGTTCTCTTTTGCCGATTTCGCGTTTTCAATCAACGTACTGTATGCGTGACCACTGGCGTACGTATGCGTGTGGGTATCAACCTTAAATTCCATCATCAACTCTCTTGGTGCGCAAATTGGCGGCTATTGTATACCCACAAGTCACCTGTCGTCAGCCCAATCTTAGCTTGCAACCTCACCCTATTCTTCGCTGATAGTTTTGATCAAAGGCAGAGCCTTCTCCCAGCCGTGGTTGAACATCGACACAAAATCACTGTGAGTGTGAATGGTTATACTCAGCAATAAGCGGTCCTCCAAAGTATCGATCTGATAGATCTCTCGCGATCCGATCCACTTTGACGCTAAGTCTCCATCCAATTGCTGCCGATTATCTGGGTTAAAAATGGCAACATGATGAAACTCCAGTTTTTGTAGCGGCTGTACCGTGTCAATTATCGCTCTCGTTCCGCCCATGTCTGGGTCAAAAAAGGTCATATCACAACCTTCTTCCCATGCGCCATCAAATTGAGACTGAGGCGAAAAGGCTTGTGCCCATCGTTTGTATAGTTCGACATCGGTCAGCACGCTCCATACGCGCTGAGGTGTCGCGGCAATCTCGACGTGATAGTTTAAAGTCAGCATGTTTTCTCTCCCTGCATCTTTCTTGACGCTAGCTCATTCTGATTAAAAATCAAACAACCACTGACGTTTACACTTCATTTGTCACAGCTTGCTAGGCTAAACCTCCCCTTAAGGTGTTTTAGCTCGCAGTACATGTACGCGGCGTGCCGAGAACCTAACCCAACAGGTATTCAATACCGTCGCTAACACAATCAAACTCACTCCTGCAACTTGGCTATAACTCATTTGGTCGTCAAAGAAGGTCCATTGCCATACTGCGGTAAACAACAGATTGGTGAATATCAGCGGTGCAAGCTGCGAACCACTGCTTGCAAGCTGGTACGCTTTGGAACGGAATACTTGCGTATTAATAATGAGTAACGACATCAAAAATACGAGTGCAGTATTGGGCGTTTCAAAAGTGCTTATCGATAGGGAATTAACCAACATACTCGCATCATTCACGAACACGAGTGGCAAGATAAGCAGTGCCGCTGTGCCGAAGGTCCAAAAATTGATTTCTAGTGGTGATAGACCACTCTTACTTGCTTTGTAGAGCGTCAATTGAGAACCCGAGTTAAACAGCCCACCAGCTAACCCCAAGAGCAAATCGATACGCCATGTAAACTCGCCATCTGCACCCGCCAATAAAATCACACCTGAAAACGCCATAACGAGCGCTACGATAGTCGACATTCGAATCTGACCACGCATAAACAGCTTCTCGACGATGGGCATAAACAGCGGTCCAGTTGCGAACAGTACAACCCCTTCAACCAAGGTGAGCGTTTGCAAAGAAGCAATGAAACACAACTGACACATTGCGATGAAAAGAGCACGCAGAACAATTGGTTTAATAGTACCTGCAGTAGGCAAAGTCAGATTCTTAAAGCGCAGCATGACCAATAAAATGAGAGCTGGAGTAAAGAAGCGTAAAAAACTGAACATGGTCACGGATAAATCATCACTGAGCTGCTTTGCTAACAGCCCTGTAACAGATAAGCTTAATGTCGACATCAACATAAAGATGACGGGTTTATTTTCTTCTTTCATTGGATACTCCTTAATTCACGGAGTATTTTAGGAAAAGGCGTTAGTGATAAATAGCGAGTATTTTTAAACGCTAATGTAAGTAAAACTTACAAGTTAAATTAAATCCAGTTCATAGAGAGAGCCGAAGCAGTATGCGCAAATTAGTCCCACTAAAATCCATCTACGCATTTGTCGCTGTAGCGGAGACAGGCAGCATGACAGAAGCCGCCCACCTACTCTCTGTGAGCCACTCTGCGGTGAGCCAAGCCATCAAATCGTTAGAAGGTCAGGTCAATAAACCTTTGTTTGATCGCATTGGTCGCCAAGTCAGACTCAACAATGATGGTAAAAAATATTATCGCAAAGTGGCGCCTGCGTTGGAGCAAATCGTCGATGCTACTGAAGCTTTGATTCACGATCAAAACTCCAAGCGTATTACGCTCAATATGGTTAACTCACTTGCTTTGCATTGGTGGATCCCTCGCATGTCGAGCTTGCAAGATTACGCCCCTCAGTTGGATGTTCGTCTGTCTAATTTGGTGGGATTGTTTAGCTTAGAGCAAGAGGGGATTGACGCTGCGGTCGTGCATGGCAGTCCTCAAGAGTGGCAAGATTACTATTGTGAAAAGCTGAGTGAGGATGAGTTAGTGTTGGTGTGCAGTCCCGAGTTATTAGAACAGCCTGATAACCGAGACATTCAACAGCTGCTATCAACTTACCCCATCATTGAAGTCACTAACGATCGCCGAAAGCATGACTGGCAAGTTTGGGAAGAAGAGACAGGATTACTGCGACCTACCAATAAAAAGCCAATGACCTTCAATATGTCCATTCAAGCGGTGCAAGCAACGACAAGACGTTTGGGGTTATTGGTAACCCATCGTCTATTTGTCAAAGATGACATCAAATACGGGCAATTGGTGGAATTGGGCGAGCCTGTGGTCAACCCATACCAGCAGTTTTACTTTGTTTGCCCACCACACAAACTCAAACAGGAAGCCTTTCATTTACTGAGGTCTTGGCTAAGACAAGAGTTTAGCTGATACGCCAACATGCCCGTGTGCTAGAGCAGCGATCACACGAATTGTATTGAACCTAAAGTTTCGCCTGCACAAATTTGCAATCGATTGAATATTGAATTGAGATAATCGACTTCATACCCAAGTGACTTCAAGATGCAGGATTCAGAGCGTTGTCATTGATTCGAGAGTAAGGAAAACAACTTGGTAATAGCTAGCTCTTTCCAAGTTGTTTGACGCAGCCATTTGTTTGACTAAAAAATCGAGTCAAAGACACGCTCCCAAAGGGCACTCTTTGCAAATAGTAAGGGGCTTGGCTTGTATACTTTGTTGCCGATTCTTGATTTAGAATGACTAGATCTTTAAATCGCCGCCGCGTCTACAAACCAAGTCATTCTCGCTGAACCTAGC